>NZ_JBVHLU010000006.1:104218-197551 GCF_055558835.1 Embleya sp. NPDC025285 | reverse complement strand
TCCTAGCGTCGGGGTTAGGGGTTGGGGGGGGAGGGGGGGGGGGGGGGGGGGGGGGGGGGCGCCGCCGCCCCCCCCCCCCCCCCCCCCCCCCCCCCCCCCCCCGCCCCCGGGTGGTGGTGTCGTAAAGCCTGTGCGTGGTCAGCGGTGCTCGGTCGACGCGGTGCCGTGGGATCCGGGGCCGGGCGGCTCGGCGCCGGTGAGCGGCTCGGCCGACCCCGCCGGCCCGGCGGCGTTCGACGCGGGAGCCGGTGCCGTGCCCCGCTCGCCCGCGCCGAACGCGGCGAGGGCGAGCAGCAGGACGGCGAGGGCGGCGGCGGTCGCGGTCGGCACGTACCAACCGGCGTCGGACGTCGGTTCGACGAGCGCGGCCAGTACCGCGATCGTGCCCGCGAACACCAGGGAGCCGGCGAACGCGGGTATCCCGCGGCGTCCGGCCGTGGCCGCGACCGCGCCGGCTATCAGGACGAGCAGCAGCACCAGACCGGCCAGGCCGACCAGCGATGGGCCGAAGTCGTCACCCGTGCAGCCGCGTCGCCCGAAGTCGTCGCACGAACCCTGCGCGGCGGCGCGGATCGCGTACGTCCCGATCAGCCACCCGGCCGATCCGGCGCCGGCGAACGGGAGGAGCCAACCGCGAACGGTGGTCGAGACGGGATGGGACGCCGATGCGTCGGTGCTCATGCTCGGAGGCTAGGCGCCGCTCCGGTCGTCTTGATGAACGGCCGGAAAGCGCCGCGTGAAGCCTGCGTGGCCCACCGCCCGGTCGCGGCCCTCGGCCCCGCGCCAAGCCCGCCGTCCGCGGGCCCCGCTGCACGGCGCCCGCGCCCGCTCAGTCCTTGAGGGCGGCCCCGTGGGCGGCGGCGAAGGATGCCACGCGGGTGGCGAACTCGACGTCGAGGGCGGTGATCCGGTCGCCCGCGTCGTGGGTGGTCAAGGCGAAGGACAGGGTGCCGTACAGAATGGTGATCCGGGCGTGGTGGTTCGCCTGGTCCTCGGAGGCGGCGACGGTCGCGTAGAAGGCGGGCACGTCCGCGCGGGCGCACGTGTAGGTCGCGGTCAACTCGCCGTCCACGACCCGCCAGCCCGGGAGGTCGGCGAGGGCCTTGGTCAGTTCGGCGTCGGTGAGCGGCTGGGGTGCCACGGTTGGGTCCTCTCGTCGGGGTGGGCGCTGCCTTCCGCCAGTATGGCGGCGCCGGTTCGCCGGACGCGGTATTGAACGACGTTCTAACATGGCGGCAGGCGAGGTCCGCCATCGAACGAACCAGGGGTGCTGAGCATGGCGGGGACACGGCGCAAGCGGCTGGAACAGCCCAGGGAGGTGGTGCTCCAGGCCGCGATGGACGCGATCGCCGAGCACGGCCTGGCCGCACTGACCATGGCGGGCCTGGGCAAGCGGATCGGAATCAGCGGCGGCCACGTCGCGTACTACTTCGGGTCCAAGGAACAACTGCTCGTGGAGACGCTGCGCTGGAGCGAGCTGGGCTTCGCGGAGCGCCGGCGGGCGCTGCTGACGGCGCCCGACCTCTCCGTCGCCGAACGGCTCGCCGGCTACATCGACCTCTACCTGCCCGACGAGCGCGCCGACTCGCGCTGGACGTTGTGGCTGGAGGTGTGGACGCGCTCGCTCGGCGACCCGGAGGTGCTGGCCGCGAGCACGGAGATCGAGGGGCCGTGGATGGCGGACCTGCGCGCGATGATCGGGCCGCACCCGGACCCGGACGGGTACGTGCTGCGCCTGCACGCGCTGCTGGACGGGCTGGCCACCCGGATCGTGATCGGCGCGCCCGGCCCCTCGCGGGCCGAGATAGTGCGTCAGGCGACCGAGTTCGCGGTCCGTGAGGCGTTTCCGGAATCGGGTGTAGACCACACGAACAGGTGATCGGCGGGCGAATCGCTCCCATTTCGCCGCGTTCGGCCGCATCGTGGGGGGATGACGTGGTGGCGCAACCCGAGGCAGCGGCTCGGGGTGATCTGTGCGGTCGTCGCGGTGCTGGTGATCGTCGGGCTGGTCCATCGGGACCGTGCGGAGCGCACCGGTTCGACGCCGGCCGAGGGCGCGCGTGTCGCGGCCACGGCGGCGGCGCCCGCCGAGTCGGCGCCGGCCCGGTCGACGACTCCGCCGGCGAAGCCGTCGTCGGTGCCCAAACATGTGCTGCCCGACCTGGTCGGCGCCGACTTCCAACAGGCGTGGGACGGCGCCCGGCGGGCCGGCTACCGGTTCGTCGCCTCGCACGACGCGGGCGGTCGCGGGCGCCGGCAGTTCGTCTTCAGCAACTGGAAGGTGTGCGACCAAAGTCCCGGGCCGGGGCCGCTGGCCACCGGACTCCGGGTCGACCTGGGCGTGGTCCGACACGACGAGAAGTGCCCGGCCGCTACCGCGCCGACCGCCGAACCCGAGGTGGTCGACGGCCGGATGCCCGACCTGAACGGCCGCAGCCTCACCGTCGTGCGCCGGGCCCTGCGCGGTGACACGCACGTCAAGGCGCGGGACCTGGGCGGGAGTCGGCTGGTGCTGATCGAGACGCACTGGCTGGTGTGCACCCAGCGGCCGGCCCAGGGAGCACCCGTCTCGGACTCGGTGGACGTGGGCGTGGTCAAGTACGGCGAGCACTGCCCGTGATCCCGCGCGGGTGGGCGGCGGCCCGTCCGTCCGCGTTCGTGGACCACCGAGCCTCGATCAGTGCCCGAGCGCCTCGCGGGCCGGGTTCACCAGCTTGTTCACCGTGCGCCCGTCGGCGAAGCGCCCGAGCGCCGTCATCGACCACGCCGGGCCCTCGCGAACCAGCTTGCACATCAGTACGGCCGTGCGCGGCTCGGTGGCGGACAGCTCGAAGCGGACCAACTCGGCGTTGGTGGTGTCGTCGACCAGGCGACAGAAGGCGTGGGAGACCTCGGTGAACTTCTGCCCCAGGAACGAGTTCACGGTGAACACGAGCCCGGTGACCCGGGCCGGGAGCGCGTCGAGCCGGACCACGATCGACTCGTCGTCGCCCTCGCCCTCGCCGGTCAGGTTGTCGCCGGAGTGCGCGATCGCGCCGTCGAGGCCGGACAGCTTCATGAACCACACGGTCACGACCTTCTTGCCCTGCGCGTCGAACGCGATGCAGGACGCGTCGAGGTCGATGCTGCTTCCGGCCTTCGCCGGATCCCAGCCCAGGCCCATCCGGATCCGGGTCAACGGCGGCGCATCGGTCTTGACCAGCGAGACTGTCTGATCCTTGCGCAGGCTGACCCGGCCCTTGTCGAGGTTGATCGGGCCGCCCGTTCGGGTTCCGCCGACCGGGAGCGGGGCGGTGCTCGCCGCGGTCGGAGCAGGCGTCGGGGCCGGGGCTGGGGGCGGGGGCGGCGGCAGAGGCGGGGCGGGTGCCGGAGCCGGGGTGGGCTGCACGGTCACCGGGCGGCGGGGGATCGGCGGCGGGATCGGGGCGGGCCTGGGCGGCTCGTGCGGCAACAGCGGGGCGGTCGGCGTCGCCGTCGTCGGAGGGGCCTCGGACGTCGGGGCCGGGGGACGCGTCGTGGCCTGGGTCGGAGGCGGCGTGTCCGCCGGCGACGGGGCCTGCGGTTGGGGCCGCGGGTGCGGCCGGGTCGGTGCGCCGACCGGTCCGGGCGCAGGGGTCGGCTCGTCGTCGACGGCGACACCGAAGTCGGTGGCGATGCCGGCGAGTCCGTTGGCGTAGCCCTGGCCGACCGCGCGCACCTTCCACGCGCCGCCGCGCCGGTACAACTCCAGCAGCACCAGCGCGGTCTCCCGGCCCAACCCGTTCGGCGTGAAGGTGACCAGCGCCTCGCCGGCTGTGTCGCGCACGGTCACGGCGGGCGGCACCGTCCCGCCGAAGGTGGCCGGAGCGCCGGGACCGCCGTCCAGGCTCAGCGCCACCACGATGGTCTGCACGTCCGCGGGCACCGCCGCGGTGTCCACCTGCACCGCCGCGGGTCGCCCCGGCTCACCCGACCGGAGCCGGACGCCGGGCCCGGTCGGCTGGTTGTAGAAGACGAAGTCGGCGTCCGAGCGCACCTTTCCGGACCCGGCGAGCAGAAGTGCCGAGACGTCCACGGACGCCTGGGAGGAGACCTCCACCAGCACGGCGGCCACCGCCAACGGGCAGTTGCCACCCTTCGCGAGGGTCACCGACATGCGCACTCCTCCGGTTCGCGGATCCGACCCGGGCCGGACGCCTCCGAGGTTACCGAGCGCGCGGGCCCGCCGCAGCGAGCCCGCGCGACTGGTCGACCCACCGACCCGCGCCCGCGATCGGCCCGGTCAGCGGCGGATCAGGCCCGGCGTCCGCGATGTGGGCTCGCTCCCGCATCCGCGCGCAGTCGAGGAGCAACGCGCGCTCGCGCTTTACCCGTTCGGCCCGGCCCCGCTTCGTCGGCCCGCCGGCGCGGTCGCGGCTCACCCGGTCGAGGTCAGCCGGGCCAGCACCAGGCCGCCCACGATCAGCGCGAGCGCCGCGATGCGTCCGGCGCTGAGCGCGTCGTGCTGAACGGTGATGCCCAGCGTGATCGCGCCGACGGTGCCGATCCCGGTGAACGCCGCGTACGCCGTACCCACCGGCAGGTCGCGCATCGCGACCGACAGCAGGTAGACGGCCGTCGCGCCGAGCACGAAGCAGATCACCGTCGGCACCGGCTTGGTGAATCCCTCGGTGGGCTTGATGCTCTGCGACCACACGACCTCGACGAGGCCGGCTCCGAGCAGGATCAACCAGGCCATCAGTACCCCTCCACGAGTGAGCGTCCGAGCTCGGTGGCGCGGGTGAGCGCGTCCGCGTGCGAGGACAGGTGCAGGTCCCGGCGTTCGGCGAGCGCCGGGTCCACGAGCGAGTTGGTCAGTTCGGTACCGAGCACGATCGCGTCCGAGATCGCGTAGTGCCCGGTGAAGAAGTCGACGAGGTAGCGCGTCTGGTGGTCGAACGGCGCCCGGGGGGTGCCCGGCAGGTACGAGCCGCCGCGGGCCGAGGCGACCACGAATCGACGCGGCGCGAGCGACATCTTGGGGAAGGTGACCTGATCGATCCAGCTCTTGAGCTGGGCGGGAACGCCGAAGTTGTACATCGGCGCGCCGATCAGCACGACGTCCGCCGCGACCAGTTCGGCCAGCAGCGGCTCGACCACGTCCCACGCCTTGCGCTGCTCGGGGGTGCGGACCGCTCGCGGGTAGTCGGCGATCTCGGTGATGCCCTCGCGCAACATCGTGTCGCAGATCTCGGTCCAGGCCTGGTCGATCGGCGGCACCGGGCGCGCGGTCAGGTCGCGGTGGGTGTACTCGGCGTCCGGCCGGGCGCTCCGCCACGCGTCGGCGAATGCCGCGCCCAGGGTCCGGGAGAAGGAGTCGGCACGGGCGCTGGAGTCGAGGTGGAGAAGGTGCGGCATGGTTGCTCCCGAGGGTTAAGTGGACGGGTCGTCCGCTTCAGTGAGGGGACCGTAACAGCTAAGTGGACATGCTGTCCACTTGCTATTAGGGTGGGGATCATGACGAAACGCACCGACTTGCTCACGGGCCTCCCGGTCGCCGCGGACGGTGCGGCTCGGCCCCGGGAGCGTGCGGACGCCGCCCGGAACCGGGCCCGGGTCCTGGCCGCGGCCGAGGAACTGTTCGCGGCCGGCGATCCGGCCGAGGTCACCATGGAGGACATCGCCAAGGCGGCGGGCATCGGCCGCGGCACGCTGTATCGCCGCTATCCCGACCGGGCCTCCATCGCGCGCGCCCTGCTGGACGAGCACGAACACGCGCTGCAACACCGAATCCTGCGCGGCGCACCGCCGTTGGGCCCGGACGAGAACGATCCGGCCGAGCGCCTGGCGGCCTTCTACGCGGCGATGGTGGACCTACTGGAGCGGCACGTGCACCTGCTCCTGGGCGCGGAGACGGGCAGCGCGCGCTACCGGACCGGCGCGTACGGCTTCTGGTACACGCACGTGCGGATCCTGGCGGCGGAGCGCGCGGACCCCGAGGCGCTCGCCGACATGCTGCTCGCGCCGCTGGCACCGGAGGTGTACCGGCGACAGCGCGAACTGGGCATCTCGGTGGAGCGGATCAAGCGCGGGCTGGCGGAACTGGCCAGGGGGGTCTTGGCGGGGGACCGGGACCGATCACGAGCGGAGCCGGACGTCGACCCCGGATCGTCCGAGCACGATCGGGCACCGTCTCGGCCGGTCTGATCGCATATCCCCACTCGATCATCGCCGATCGCGACATACTCGAGTATCCGGTCGGCTCGGGAGGCGGGACGAGTGGTGGATCCGGTACAGGGACGCCTGTTGGCGACGGCGATCACGAGCACACTGCGGCGACTGACCTCGGCGCCCCCGGGCGCGCGACTGGTCGAAGCACCGGTTCGGATGGGTGGGCGAGTCGCGCGCCGCCGGGTACGCCGCGAGGTCGGCGCCGGCGACGTGGAACGACTGACGCGCACCCTGACCCGGCGACTGACCGATGTGGAAAAGGACTTCGCCAGACTGGAACCGGCGGACGGCGAACTGATCGTCGCGGCGGTGGTGGCCACGCTCGGCGACGCGGTCACCATGGACGACGTCCAGGCCGCGGGCCTGGACTCGAGCGTGCTGCGGTCGCGGTTGGCCGCCCGCGCGCGGGGGTCGGCGCAGTCCGGGACGCCGCTGTACGACGCGCTTCTGGGCGAGTGTTGTACGCACATCGTGGACTTCTTCACCAAGCAGCCCGAGTTCCTGGCCCGTACCGTGCTGGAACAGGCGGTCGGTCAGGCGGAGTTGCTGCGCCGGGTACCGGCGGAGGAGGACGTCGACGACACGTTCGACCGGCGCTACCGCGCGGGTCTGCGGGTCAGGCTGGATCAGGCCCGGCTGTTCGGGGTCACCGAACTCGACCCCCAGGACAGTACGTACGAGCTGACCACGGCCTACGTGAGCCTGGTCGTGCAGACCCGTCGCGAGCCCCGGCGGCGTTGGGACGACGACGGCGCGCAGGCGGACACCGCGCGCAGCCTGTTGGAGGACGCCCTCGCGCGCAGCGATCGCATGGTGATCGAGGGCCCGGCGGGATCCGGCAAGAGCACGCTGCTGCGCCGGCTCGCCGTGCACGTGGCCTCGGGGGATCTGCCCGCCCGACTGGCCTCCTGGACCGGCCGGGTGCCGTTCCTGCTGAAGCTGCGCGCCATGGTCGCGGACGATCGACTGGTGTTGCCCGCGCCGGCCGACTTCGTCGACGCCTCCGGGTCCACGCTCGGCGGCGAGCAGCCCACGGGCTGGGCGGCGCGCCGGATGCGCGACGGGCGGGCGGTGGTCTTCGTCGACGGCGTGGACGAACTGCCCGAGGGGCACCGGGCGGACGCGCTGGACTGGCTGGAACAGTTGTGCGTGGACTACCCCGACGCGGCCTACGTGGTGACCTCGCGACCGAGGGTGTTGTCCGAGCGGCGGCATCGGCGACTGCGCCGGGCGGGCTTTGTCGCGGGGGAGCTCCAAGCCATGTCGAGCGCGCAGGTCGCGCTGTTCGTGGACCGCTGGCATCGGGCCCAACTCGGTGAACCCGACGAACTGGCCGAGTGCGCCGAGCGGCTCAAGCACACCCTGGACAGCCGCCGGGACCTGGCCCGGCTCGGGACCAACCCCCTGCTGTGCGCGCTGATGTGCGCGCTGCATCGGTACGCGGACCAGGCCCTCCCGGAGGGCCGCACCGAGTTGTACCGCTCGGCCATGGCGATGCTGCTGGGTGGTCGCGAACGGGCCCGGCGGATCGGCACGAGTCGGGTCCGGCTCCAGCCGACCCAGGCGGAGAAGGTGCTGGCCGCCCTGGCGATGTGGATGACGCTCAACGGCCGCCGATCGATCACCCAACGGGTCGCGACGGCGTGCGTGGCCGACGTACTGGCCAGGTTTCGGCAGACCGTCGAACCGCCGTACACGGCCGAGGAGGTCCTGGCGAGTCTGGTCGCCCGGAGCGGGCTGCTCCAGGAACCCGAGCTCGGTGTCTTCGAGTTCGGCCACGCGAGCTTCCAGGACTACCTGGCGGCACTGGAGATCGTCCGGGCCGAACACCTGGACCACCTGATCAACCACGCGCACGATCCGCTCTACCACGACGTGTTGATCATGGCGGTCGGCCGAACCCAGGACGACCCGTCCCGGCAGCGGGAGTTGCTGGACGGCCTGATCGCGCGGGCGGAGGCGGACCCGGTGCACCGCGATCGGTTGTGGCTGCTGGGCGCGGCGTGTGTGTCGACGGCGGCGATGGTGGATCCCGAGCGGGCGGAGCGGTTCCGGGTCGAGACGTCCCGGCTGTTGCCCCCGCGAGACTGGGAGGGCGCGGAGAATCTGGCGGGTGTGGGGGAGTTCGTCCTGGACCTGCTCGCGGACCTGGTGCGGGGCCGGCGGGTCACGGACGAGGAGGCGCGCCACATCGTTCGTACGGTGACCAAGATCGCCGGGGACGCCACGATCCCCCTGCTGAGCTGCTTTCGTGATCGGGAGCCACCCGGGATCCGGCTGGCTCTGCTCGGGGCGTGGAGTGGGCTGACCGACCGGCAGGGCTACTACGAATCGGTGCTGAAGCACGTGGACTTCGGGGATTGCTGCGTTTGGGTTCCCGACCTGCGGGGCCTGGAGGCGATGGCGGGCAGGACCGATGTCAGGACCATCCTGCTGCCCGCCGAGACGACGGAGATTCCGTCCCGAGCCCTCGCCGCCTTGCCGCGGCTCGATTTCCTGGGCATCAACGGCACGCGCGTCACGGACCTGCGACCGTTGGCGGAACTGCCAGGGGTGCACCGGTTGTGGCTCGGCGTGGAGCACCTGTCCCAGCCGAGCGCGTGGGATCTGTGTCCGTGGCTCACGCATCTCGACTTCACCGACGAGCAACTGGAGGATCTTCGGTCCCTGCCCGGCCTTCCGCGGCTGCGCGGTCTCAACCTGGGCGGCACGCGGATCACCGACCTGTCCGCGCTGGTGAGGCACCCCGATCTCGACTGCCTCGACATCATGGGCGCTCCGGTCACCGAACTGGGCCCGCTGAGCGGGTTGCCCGCTCTGAGGCAGGTGTTCGCCGACGGATCCGGTGTGTCGGATCTGACCCCGCTGGCCGGCCTGCCACACCTCGCCTACGTGGGCGTCTCCAGGGCCCCCGTGACCGACCTGACCCCCCTGATCGACCTTCCGGCCCTGACCTGGCTGCGCATCGACGAATCCCAGCGTCGGCATCTCGGCACCCTCGCCGGGCATGTCGACAGCGGCCGGATCAAGCTACTCGTCGGTAGATCGGCCGGCTGACCCGCTCGGCTTCCGGGTCGGCCTCACTCCTCCTTCGGCGTGCCCAACCGCAGCCGATTGCCGTCCGGGTCGCTCAGGTGAACCTCCCGGGCCCACGGCGCCTCCTCGACCGGGACGCCGAATTCCCGGGCCACCTCGTCGATGTCGGCGACCCGGAGGTAGACCAGCGTGTCCGGCGTCGCGTCGCCGGTGTGCTCGCTGAGGAAGAGATGCACATCGCCCCTGGCGATGTCGACGAAGGCGGGGAGATCGGGTTCGAAGCGGTGTTCCCATTCCCGGACGAAGCCCAGCCGGGCGTACCAGGTGACGGACTCGGCCGCGTCGGCCACGCGCAGGATCGGGATGGCTTGTTCCTTCATGGCGGGCATGCTGCCAGGCCGCGGTGACAAGCGGCGGGCGCACCGGGCCGAACGGGGTGTTGTGTCAGCCGGTGCGCTGTGGGTAACGGGTCGAGCGGGGGCGCGCCGATCGGGTTCGGCGTGCGCCGCCCTCGCCTTTCGCATCCGCCGTATCTGGAGGCTCTCATGGCCATCGCGTCCGTCAATCCGGCGACCGGGGAGACGCTCGAGGAGTTCGCCGAGCTGGGTGAACGCGAGATCGAGGCGCGCGTGGCGCGGTCCGACGAGGTGTTCCGGGCGCACCGGCGGGATTCGTACGACGTGCGCGCCGCGGCCATGCGTCGGGCCGCGGACCTGCTCGACGCGGAGAAGTCCGACGTCGCGGCGGTGATGACCGCGGAGATGGGCA
Organism: Embleya sp. NPDC025285; assembly: GCF_055558835.1. Lineage (NCBI taxonomy): Bacteria > Bacillati > Actinomycetota > Actinomycetes > Kitasatosporales > Streptomycetaceae > Embleya > Embleya sp. NPDC025285. The sequence goes on along the minus strand of NZ_JBVHLU010000006.1, from coordinate 187,558 downwards.
AGACGCTCGCCGCCGCCGAGGCGGAGGTGGTCAAGTGCGCCCGGCTGTGTCGGTTCTACGCCGAGCGGGCGGCGGGGTTCCTGGCCGACGAGCCGGCCGACGCCGGCGCGGTCGGGGCGCGGCGGGCGTACGTACGCTACGAGCCGCTCGGTCCGGTGCTGGCCGTGATGCCGTGGAACTTCCCGCTCTGGCAGGCCATGCGCTTCGCCGCGCCCGCGCTGATGGCGGGCAACACCGGCCTGCTCAAGCACGCGTCGAACGTGCCGCGGACCGCGCTGTACATGGGCGAGCTGTTCACCCGGGCCGGCTTCCCCGAGGGTGCCTTCCAGACCCTGTTGATCGGGTCCAAGCTGGTCGAGCGGGTGTTGTCCGATCCGCGTGTGGTGGCCGCGACGCTGACCGGCAGCGAGGGTGCCGGTCGCTCGATCGCGGCGATCGCCGGCCGCGAGCTGAAGAAGACGGTGCTCGAACTGGGCGGCTCGGACCCGTTCCTGGTGCTGCCCTCCGCCGACATCGAGGCCGCCGCGAAGACCGCCACCAAGGCGCGCACCCAGAACAACGGGCAGAGCTGCATCGCGGCCAAACGGTTCATCGTGCACACCGACGTGTACGACGCGTTCGCCGAGGCCTTCACCGCGCACATGGCCGCGCTGCGGGTCGGCGACCCGACCGCCGAGGGCACCGACGTGGGCCCGCTCGCCCAGGAGCAGGGCGTACTCGATGTCAGCGCCCAGGTCGAGGACGCCAAGGCCAAGGGTGCGCGGGTGTTGTGCGGCGGCGAGCGGCCGGCCGGTCCCGGCTGGTATTACCCGCCGACCGTGGTCGCCGAGCTCACCCCGAACATGCGGATGTACCGCGAGGAGGTGTTCGGCCCGGTCGCCGGGCTGTACCGGGTCGCCGACCTGGACGAGGCGATCGACCTCGCCAACGCGACCCCGTTCGGCCTCGGGGCCAACGCCTGGACCGAGGACGAGGCCGAACAGGAGCGTTGCGCGGCCGAGTTGGAGGCCGGCGCGGTGTTCGTGAACGGCATGGTCACGTCCTACCCCGAGCTGCCCTTCGGCGGGATCAAGACCAGCGGGTACGGGCGCGAACTCGCCCGGGAGGGAATCCGCGAGTTCTGCAACGCGAAGACGGTCTGGGTGGGCGGCGCCTGACGGGGCAGACGACCCACGTGGACACCTGGGTGTGGATCGTGCTCGGCGTCGCGGCGGTCGTCTTCGTCGTGACGCTCGTGATCGTGGTCGTGTTGGTCCGCAGGCTGCTGCGGACCTGGCGGCTGGTGCGGGGGCCGGACGCGACCACGCGCGACCGGGCGCTGTTCCTCGGTGCGCTGATCTACGCGATCAGCCCGGTGGACCTGCTGCCCGACCCGATCCTGATCGACGACATCGCGGTGCTGCTGTACGCGCTGCGCGAGCTCGGCCGGGTGGGCGGGGTCCGCGCGGGCGCGCGACTGGGCGTGGACGCGCTCACCCGGCCGAACCGCGGCCCGGCTGGAAAACCCACGCCGCCGTGACCGACCCGTGCCGCTACCGCTGGCGGATCACCGCTTCCTGGACGACCGAGGCCACCAGTACGCCGTCGTGGTTGTAGAACTCGCCCATGGCCAGCCCGCGCGCGTCCTGGGCGGACGGCGAGGCCTGGGCGAACAGCAGCCACTCGTCGGCGCGGAACGGGCGCAGGAACCACACCGCGTGGTCCAGCGAGGCCATCTGGAGCTTGGCCGGATTCGTGATGTACGGCCGGGCCGCGGTGCCGGCCAGGGTCAGGTCGGACATGTAGGTCAGTCCGCACACGTGCAGCAGCGGGTCGTCCGGCAACTGCTTGGCGGCGCGCATCCACACCCGCTGGTGCGGGATGCCGTCGACGATGTGGGTGCCCGGCGACTTGTCCTCCGGGACGAAGCGCAGGTCCATCAGCAGCCGGGTCTGCGACTCCTCGTAGTGCGCGCGCTCCTCGGCGGACAACTTCTCGTACGGGTCCGGCAGGTCCTCCGGGAGCGGCACGTCCGGCATCGCGCGGCGGTGCTCCGGGGTCTCCTCGGCCACCTTGAAGGACGCCGAAAGGGTGAAGATCGCCGCGCCGTGCTGTACACCGGTCACGCGCCGGGTCGCGAACGAGCGCCCGTCCCGGACCCGGTCGACCTGGTACACGATCGGCGCGGTGGTGCTGCCGGGCCGCAGGAAGTAGCTGTGCAACGAGTGCACGTGTCGGTCCGGGACCACCGTGCGGCCCGCCGCCACCAGGGCCTGTGCGGCGACCTGGCCGCCGAAGGCGCGCAGCGGCGCGCCGGCGTGGCACCAGCCCCGGAAGATGTTCTCCTCGATCTGCTCCAGGCGCAGCAGGTCGAGGAAGGTCTCGGCCCGGCCAGGGCCCTCGTCGGCAAGATCGTGTTCGGTCACGCTGCCCATGATGGACTACGGCCGCTCAGCCCGTCGCACCCAGGAACGACTTCACGATCGGCCCGGCCGACCGGCCGCCGGTGATGCCGCCCTCGACCCAGACCGCGACCGCGATGTCGCCCCGGTAGGCGACCATCCAGCCGTTGTTCGGCTTGCCGCCGCCGACCTCGGCGGTACCGGTCTTCGCGCCCACGTCGCCGCCGAGCCCGCCGAGCGAGTCGCGCGCGGTGCCCTCGGTGACCACCGAGCGCATCAGCGTGCGCAGTTGGCCGCTCACCGCGGGCGAGAGCTCGCGCGGCGCCCGCCACAGGCCCTCCTGGTCCGGCAGCAGATGCGGCTGGCGGAAGGCGCCGGACTTCGCGGTGGCGACCACCGAGGCCATCGTGAGCGGGTTCATCTGCACCTGGCCCTGGCCGATCATGTTCGCTGCCTTCATGGTGTCGTCCGACGCGGCGGGCACCCGGCCGTCGAACGAGACGATCCCGGTCTTCCAGTCGCCGCCGATGCCGAAGCAGTCGTGCGCGACGGTGGACAGGTCCGCGCCGCTGAGCTTGGCCGACAGGTTCGCCATCGTGGTGTTGCAGGACTGCGCGAACGCGACCTTGAAGGTGCCCTCGGGGAACGAACGACCCTCGGAGTTGGTGAACCGCATGCCGCCCGCGTTCGCCGACTCGGGACAACCGACCTTGTCGTCCGGGCCGACCACGCCCTTGCTCAGCAGCGTCGCCGCGGTGACGATCTTCAGCGTCGAGCCGGGCGGGGTGGTGCCCAGGAAGGCGTTGTTCGGCCCGCCCGCCGGGTTGTTCGCGACGGCGAGGATCTCGCCGGTGCCGATCCGCACCGCCGCGAGCGAGGTGGTCCGCGACTCGCCCTTGACCGCCCGCTCGGCCGCCGCCTGCAACTTCGCGTCCAGCGTGGTCCGCACGCCACCGTCCGAGGGCGGCGCGGTTTGCACCTCGCCGACCGTGCCGAGCTGCTTGAGCGAGGTCTTCGAGGTCGCGTCGACCAACAGCACCGTGCCGCCGGGCACGGCCTGCTCGGCGGGCCGGGCCTTGCTCGCCAGGCCGGTCCGGATCGCGGCGAGGGAGGGATTCTCCGCCGCCGACAACACCGAGCCGTCCTTCGCGCGCAGCACCTCGCCGCCGACACCGTCCTGGTTGGGCACGAACTCGAGCCGGGTGGTCGCGGTCAGCTCCGGATGCAGCGCGGTCGGCGCCCAGTCGACCAGGTGGCCCCCGCCCGGCGTCCTGGCCACGGTGAGGGTGCCGGTGTAGGTCCACTCGCCCGCGTGGTTCAGGGTCAGCCGTGCCTCGAACGGCACCGGCACACTTTTGTCGGGCCGTTCGGGTTGTGCCTCGCCCACGGTGAGCCGGCGAGCGCTCACCCGGAGCCCGTCGTTCAGACCCACCAGCGCCGCGCCCGCCGCCGTCGGGTCGGTGGTGAGGGCGCCGGCGCCGGTCCAGTTGCCGGCCTGCCACTCGCCGAGGAAGCGTCGTGCGGCGTTGCGTGGACTGCGCTCGACGGCGCCGGCCGACGCGGACGCCGATCCGGACGCCGAGGAGGCCGAGGACGGGTCGTCCTGCCGGAGGAACGAGTAGGCCCCGTAACCGGTGCCGATCACCAGTAACAGGGCCAGGACCAGGAACACCCAGCCGTGTTTGCGCCGGTCCCCGTCCTCGTGGTCGTGCCGGTCTTCGTAGTCGTCGTATCCGCCGTACTCGCCGTACTCGCGGTCATTCCGGTCGTGCTCCGCGTCGCGCATGTCCACCCCCACCCGGTGCCGCCGATCCCCTCGGCGGGACCGCGAGTGTACGAGGCAGCCAAAGAGTCGGTGTGCCCAGGGGGCCTTGTGGTGACGCGAGGAAAGATCATTTGTTCGAATGATCTTGGGGATCGCGCGGCGCGCGGATCACCGCACGAGCAGCTCGGCCAGCCGCCCGGTGAGGTCGTCCGCCCGGGCGCCCATCACCCGGAACGACTCGATCGGCTCGCCCATCGGGTCGTCGAGTTCGTCGGCGGGTCGGGCCATCCGGTTCGCCGGTCGCAGGTCGTCCACCCGGGCCACCCAGTCGGCGAGCGGCAGTTCGCCGCGCGGACCGAACTTCTCGCCCAACCGGACGAGTTCGCCGAGCAGGAAGGCGCGCGGCAGGGCGTCGGCGGCGAGCGCCTCGATGGCCCACTGGTGTTCGCGCGTCATACCGATCACCACGTCGGCGGTACGCAGCAGGTCGACGGTGAGCTTGCGGCTGCGGTGCGCACCCGGGTCGATCCCGTGCTCGACCAGCACCAGTGTGCTGTTGTCCGCCATCGGCCGGGCATTCCAGTCGATGGTGCCCGCCGAGGACACCTCGGCCGACAGCGCCGAGCCGGTCAGTCGGTGCCGCAGCATCGCCTCGACCACGGGGGAGCGACAGATGTTCCCGCTACAGACGACCAGTATCGATGCAGTCACGCGGCGGATCCTAAGCGGCCGCGGGTTGCCCGGCCGGCCCCACCCCGGCCCGGAACCCGAACGGGGCTGACGGGTGATCAGTAGGCTGATTCGCCTGTGGGGACCGGAACGGCGCAGGGAAATGGGGCGAGGGGTTGTTCGGGATCATCCGGCCGTGCCGGCACCGACTGACGGAGAAGTTGCAGAGCGAGTGGATGGCGCACCTGTGCGGCATGTGTCTCGCGTTGCGGGACGACCACGGGCAGGCGGCGCGGATCGCCACCAACTACGACGGGTTGATCATCTCGGTCCTGGTCGAGGGGCAGTCCGCGCGACCCGCGGCGGAGGGCCGACGCAAGGCCGGTCCGTGCCCGCTGCGCGCGATGCGCCGGGCCGAGGTCGCGATGGGCGAGGGTGCCCGATTGGCCGGCGCGGTGTCGCTGGTGCTCGCGTCGGCGAAGATGCGCGACCACGTCGACGACGGCGACGGGGTGTACAAGCGGCGCGTGGTGGCGGGCGGCGCGCGCCGGGTCGCCGAGCGCTGGGCCCGCCAGGGTGCGGACGCCGCGTCGGACGTGGGCTTCGACACGGCCGTGATGGTCGAGGCGGTGGACCGGCAGGTCGAGGTCGAGGCGCTGGCCGGGCCGGGCGTGTCCGTGCTGACCGTGACCGAGCCCACCGAGACCGCGACCGCCGCCGCGTTCGCGCACACCGCGCTGCTGGCCGAACGGCCGGACAACGCCGAGTCGTTGGCCGAGGCGGGCCGGTTGTTCGGTCGGCTCGCGCACCTGCTCGACGCGGTGGAGGACATCCACGCCGACCGCGCGGCCGGGGCCTGGAACCCGCTGCTCGCCACTGGTACCGGGCCGGACGAGGCGCACCGGTTGTGTCGCGACGCGGCCACCGGGATCAGACTCGCCCTGGCCGAGGTCGACTTCGTCGACGGCGTGCTCGCCCACCGGCTGCTGGTACACGAGGTCGACGAGGCGATCGACCGGTCCTTCCGGCACGCGGGCTTCCCGGTCGAGTCGCCGTCGTGTTCGGTCGGCGGCAAGCACGGCAACGGCTGCGCCAAGCACTCCGAGCGGCCCGAACGACGCCTGGCCGCCCGACCCGAGGGCTCGTGGCCGAATCAGCAACCGCCCTACCCGCAACCGCCGCATCAGCAGCCGCCCGGCAGCCCGTACGACCCGAACAGCCCGTGGGGTCCGCCCGGTGGTCCGACCCCGCCGCCTCCGCCGCCCGGCGGCCACAACGTGTTCGTCGCGTGCGCGATCTGGGCCGGGCTGTGCTGCACGTGCCAGTGGTGCTGCCGCGAGACGTTCGAGGATCCGTGCACCGGCCGGGAGCGACAAGGGTGTTGCCACAAGTGCGACTGCGGGGACTGCTGCGACGGTTGTGACTGCTGTAGCAACTGCTGTGAATGCGGCGAATGTTGCTCGTGCGACTGCTCGTGTTGATCGGCTCTTGCCGTTCGGGTGTGTCGGACGCCCGCCATCGCGTGCGGCAACACCCCGACACGCGCGAAGAGTCGCCGAACGGCGAGGGGGACAAGGGTCGGAAAACCGCAAAAGGTCACCGAACTGGCATTCGACGGTAAAAACGCCCAACCGTAACGTCTTGGCAAAGCATCTTCGGTCCGATTGACCCTGCTTTCGCCGCCCAACCACGATCAGCGATGACCGGGTGTCGTGCCATCGGCACCCGGCGTCACCGATCTCGGGCCGGTTTCGCCGGCCCGATGCCGTGTGCCCCCGGGGGTGCGCGGCAGACGGGAGGGGGCCGGTCATGCACGATACGACGCACACGGCACACGCGACACGTCCGTTGCCCCGGATCGCCGAACTGCCCGGCGGCACCCCGCTGCGCGCCGGGCAGTCGGTACCGGACCCGGTGCCGCGCGACCGGGTCAGCCTGGTCGTGCCGGCCCGCAACGAAGCGCGCAACCTGCCCTGGGTGCTCCAGCAGATACCCGAAGGCGTCGACGAGGTCCTGCTGATCGACGGGGACTCCACCGACGCCACCTCGCTGATCACCCGCCGCTATCTGCCCGCGGCCCGGGTCATCCCACAGTCCGGCCCCGGCAAGGGCAGCGCGCTGCGGACCGGATTCCGACACGCCACCGGCGACATCATCGTCACCATCGACGCCGACGGCAGCATGTCGCCGCAGGAGATCCCGCACTACGTGCACTTCCTGACCAACGGCTACGACTTCGTCAAGGGCTCCCGGTTCGTCGGCGGCGGCGGATCGCTCGACCTGACCACGCTGCGCAGCCTGGGCAACCACGCGCTGATGGCGCTGGTGAGCCGGCTCTACGGCTACCGACTGACCGATCTGTGCTACGGATTCTGCGCGTTCCGGCGGTGCTTTCTGGAGCACCTCGACCTGCGCTCGACCGGCTTCGAGATCGAGGCCGAGATGATCGTCCGCGCGCTTCGTGCCGGGCTGCGCATCGCCGAGGTGCCCAGCCTCGAACTCCCGCGCCGTAGCGGCCGATCCAACCTCAACGCACTGCGCGACGGACAGCGCGTGCTGCGCACCGTGCTGCGTGAGCACGGCGGCGCGCGTCCGGTCCGCCCGAGGGAGGACGCTTGACCCCGCGACCCGAACCTGAGCCCGGCCGGCCCGGCCCCAATCCGCTGCCGCTGATCCCGAGGCAGCGCCCGGCCGAGCGGAACGATCCGACGTCCGATCCGGAGCCGGCCGCCGAGCCGACCCCCGTGTTCATCCCGCGCCCGGCCGCACCGCGCCGCTCGGCCGCCGACCCCGGACAACGGCCCGCCGACCCGAGGCATCTCGTACACGTGCGGGTGCTCGACCTGACCGCCGGCGCCGTGCCGCGTCTGAGCACTCCCGACGGCCGGCCGGCCGACTGCCCCGCCGGCGCGGTGCTCGCGCTGGTCCGGCACCACGGCACACCCGTGGGCCTGCTGGAACTCGACCTGCCCGGGGGCGTTCCGGGCGGGGCCGACCCCTTGGGTGTCGACGTGCCCGGCGCGGCCCTGGATCGCCTGATCGCCGCGGCCGGCGCCCGATTCGGTGCTCCCGCCGCGCCCGACCACGCCGCCGAACCGCCCGGACGCCGCGAGACACCGCGCGTCAGTGTGATCGTGGCGACCCGGGAGCGGCCCGAACTGCTCGCCGCGTGCCTGCGCACCCTGCTGTGGCAGACCTATCCCGACCTCGAACTGATCGTGGTGGACAACGCGCCCACCACCGACCGCACCGCGCGCGTGGTCCGCGGCGGTTGCGCGGGCCTGGTGCGCTACGTCCGCGAACCCCGTGCCGGCCTGGCGCTCGCGCACAACCGCGGCATCGCCGCCGCCACCGGCGAACTGCTCGCGTTCACCGACGACGACGTCCTGGCCGACCCCGGCTGGGTGGCCGGCCTGGTCGCCGGCTTCACCCGAGCGGGCCGGCCCGCGTGCGTGACCGGGCTGATCCTGCCCGCCGAACTGCGCACTCCCGCACAGCTGATGCTGCACCACCACGCGGGCTACACCAAGGGATTCGACCCGGTGCTGTACGACGCCCAGGCGCCGCCGGCGGATCCGCTCTTCCCGTTCACCGCCGGACGCTTCGGCTCCGGCGCCAACATGGCCTTTCGGGCCGACACGCTGCGCGCGATGGGCGGCTTCGACCCGGCGACCGGGGTCGGCACACCCGCGCGCGGCGGCGACGACCTGCTCGCGTTCTTCCGCACCATCGTGCGCGGCCACCGGATCGGCTACGAACCCGGCGCGCTGATCTGGCACCGGCACCGGACCGATCCTGCCGCGGTGGCGCACCAGGTGCGCGGGTACGGCACCGGCCTGGGCGCCTACCTGACCGCCGCCGTACTGCGCGAACCCCGCGCCCTCGGCGCGCTCGTCCGCCGGGTGCCGGGCGGCCTGCGGTACGCACTGAGCCGCACCCGCGCGCCCGGCCGTCCCGAAGTCCCCTGGCCCGCCCGCCTGGCCGGGCTGGAGCGCCGCGCGCTGGCCGCCGGCCCGCTCGCCTACCTGCACGCGCGCGTTCGCGCGCACGGCGTGCGCCCGCCGTGGGAACACCCGGAGCGGGCCCGGTGACGCAGGCCCAACTCCGTCGGCCGATCCGCCCGAGGGTGGACCCGCTGCTGCGCAACGGCCATGTGCTGACCGTCGGTTCGCTGGTCACCTCGGCGTTCGGAGCGGGTTACTGGGCGCTGGCCACCCGGTGGTACGGCGACGCGACGGTGGGCCGCAGCTATGCCGCCGTGTCCGCGCTCATGTTGCTGTCGGGGCTCGGCCAACTCGGGCTGGGCAACGTACTCGTGCGCTTCCTGCCGCAGGCGGGCCGGGACCGGCGCGCGCTGATCCGGGCCGCCTACGCCGCCGCGTTCGGCGCCACGCTGGTGGCGGGGCTGGGCTTCCTCGCGCTGATCCCGGTGTGTGCGCCCGGCCTGGGCTTCCTGCGCGAACCGGCGGCGGGCTGCTGCTTCGTGGCGACCACCGTGGCGTACGCGCTGTTCGCGCTCCAGGACGGCGCGCTCACCGGACTGCGCCGGCCGGGCCTGGTGGTGGGCAAGAACAGCGGCTTCGCCATCGCCAAGATCGCATTCGTCGCCGCGTTGGCCGGCCTGCTGCCCACCCTCGGGATCCTGATCTCCTGGACGCTCGCACTGGTGAGCACCCTGGTCGTGGTGGACGGTTGGCTGTTCGCGCGATTGTTGCCGGCCCGGCGACGCGAGCCGGCGGAGCCGGGAGCCGGGTTCGGCGAAGCGGGCGCGGACCCGGCTTCGGACCCGGGTGCGGGCGGCAGGGTGCCGTCCGGGCGTTCGATCGTGCGCTACGCCGGGTCCGACTACCTCGGTACGTTGTGCTGGTCGGCCGCCACCACGTTGCCGCCGATCATCGTGTTGGAGCATGCCGGCGCTCGGGAGAGTGCCTACTTCTCGCTCGCGTGGGTGGTCGCCAACACGCTCTACCTGATCAGTCTCAACATGGGCGCGTCCCTGTTGGTCGAAGCGGCCGGCGACAGTGCCGGCCCGGCCGCCGGGTGTCGGCGGGTGCTTCGGCATACCGGAGCGCTGCTCGCGCTTGCGATCACTGCTCTCGTTGTCGGAGCACCGCTCGTGCTGCGTGTGTTCGGCCCGGGCTACGCCCGGAACGGGTCCACGCTCCTGCAACTGCTGGCCCTGTCCGCGCTCCCGTACCTGGTGGTGTCCACCGCGATCAGCGCATGCCGCGTGCTCGGCCGGATGCGTGTCGTGGTCGCCATCCAGGCCGGCCTCGCGACGGCCGTACTGACCCTGACCGTGGTCCTGTTGCCCGTCCTGGGCGTACTCGGCGCCGGCGTCGCATGGCTGGCCGCGCAGACCGCGACCGCGCTCGCCCTGCTGACCGCCCGCCGGGTCTGGCTGCCCACCACTCCCGGGAGGCCCGCATGACGGAGACCCCACCGCGGACCAGGCGCCTGGCCTGGGTCGCCATCCGGGCCGAGGAGGCGGCCGTACGCCGGGCCCGGGCGGCGAGCGCCCGCCACGCCGTCCCGCCGGCGGACCGCACACCCCCAAGGCCCACCCTGACGGTGATCGTCTGCGCCTACACGATGGACCGCTGGGACGATCTGACCGCGGCGCTCGCCTCGATCCGGGCCCAGGACGAGCCACCCGCCGAGACCATCCTGGTCGCCGACCACTGCCACGAACTCGCCGGCCGCGCGGCCCGCGAGTTCCCCGACGTCACCGTGCTGCGCAACCGGGGCCGGCGCGGCCTCTCCGGGGCCCGCAACACCGGCGTCGAGGGCGCGCACGGCGACATCGTGGCCTTCCTCGACGACGACGCGACGGCCGAACCCGACTGGACGATGCGCCTGCTCGACGGCTACGCCGACCCGAACGTGCTCGGCGTCGGGGGCCGGATCCAGCCGAGCTGGGACACCGGACGCCCGGCCTGGTTCCCCGCCGAGTTCGACTGGGTGGTCGGCTGCACCTATCGCGGCATGCCCGAACACGCCGCGCCGGTGCGCAACCTGATCGGCGCCAACATGTCCTTCCGGCGCAGCGTCCTGCTCGGCGTCGGCGGCTTCCGCACCGACCTGGGCCGGGTCGGTACCCGCCCGCTGGGCTGCGAGGAGACCGAGCTGTGCATCCGCGCCGCGGCCCGGTACCGCGGTGGCAGGATCGGCTACGAACCGGCCGCCGTGGTCCGCCACCGTGTTCCCGCCGCGCGCACCACCTGGCGCTACTTCCGGGCGCGTTGCTGGGCCGAGGGGCTGTCCAAGGCGGCGGTCAGCCGACACGCTGGCACCGGCACCGCGCTCGCGTCCGAGCGTTCCTACCTGGCCTCGACCATCCCGCGCGCCCTGGTCCGTCCGTTCGCGCCGGACGCCGCACCGCCCAAGGCCACCATCCCGGCCCTGGTCCTGGGTGTGCTCACCACCGCGCTCGGCTACGCGACCGGGCGGCTGCGCGGACTGGGCCAAGACCCGCCACCCACCGCGCCGGCGCTCGCCTTCCGCGCGTTCGGCCTGCTCGCGCTGCCGATCGCGGCACTGCTGTGGGTGCTCGCGGTGCGGATGCCCGTCGCGGTGGACCGGATGGGCGGTCTCGGCCTGCTGGACGTGCTGCCCACCCTGTACTGGTGCGCGCTTGCCCTGCTCACGGCCGGCTTCGCGGCGACGCTGCTCGATCGGGCCGCCCGGACACCGCGGTACGCGCTGTACACCTGCGCCCTGGTGACCATGCTGCACGCGACGCCCGCCGTGCTCTACGAGCACCTGCGCTACGCGTGGGCCTGGAAGCACGTCGAGGTGGTCGACCAGTTCCTGCGCACCGGTGAAACCCTGCCGAACGCGGGCGAGTTGGCGCCCTACCACCAGTGGCCGGGCTTCTTCGCCGAGGCCGCCGCGGCGGTCGAGGCGATCGGCGCGCCGGACGCGCTGACCATGGCCGCGTGGTCGCCGCTCGCCTTCGACCTGCTGCTGATCGGCCCGTTGGTCCTGCTGTACCGCACGTTCACCCGCAATCGGCGGATCCTGTGGGCGGCGGTGTGGATCTACTTCGGCACCGCGTGGGTCGGTCAGGACTATTTCGCGCCGCAGACCTTCGCGTTCGTGCTCTACGTGACGATTCTGGCGCTGGTCCTGGACCGTGATCGGCGCCCGCCGGTCACTCTCGGACTGTGTGCGCCGCTCGTACTCGCGGTGGTGACGGCGCATCAACTCACCCCGCCGATGCTCGCGGTCGCGGCCGGCGCGCTGGCCTGCTCCCGCGCGCACCGCCCGGTCGCGTTGCCGCTGCTCGGCTTCACCGCGGTCGCCGTGCTCGGCTGGAACCTGACCGTCGCCCGGCCCTTTCTGTTCGAGCAATTCGGCTCCTCCTGGGCCCAGTTCGGCGACTTCCAGGCCAACGCGCACGCCGGGATGGTGAATCTGGGCACCGCCGAACCGGGACAGGTGCTGGTCGCCAGGGTGGACCGCGCGCTGACCGCCGGGGTCGTGCTGCTCGCCGCCGCCGCGCTGATCCGCTGCCCGCGGCTGCGCCGTTCGCCCGCCACGCTGCTGGCGATCGCGCCGCTACCGCTGCTGGCGGCCGGAGCGTACGGCGGCGAGATCATCTTCCGGGTCTACCTGTTCGCGCTGCCGGCGGTCGCGTTTTTGATCGCCTCGTGGTTGGCACCGCTGTTCGGCGACCGGGGCCGGCCGCGTCCGCGCGCGGTCCTGCTGCCGGTGGTGTTCGCGCTGCTGCTCACCGGATTCGTCTTCGGCTACTACGGCAAGGAGCGGCAGAACCACTTCGTCGACGGCGAGATCGCGGCCCGGCGGTGGCTGGCGTCGGTGTCCGCGCCCGGCGACCTGATCGTCGCGGCGACCAACAACTTCCCCGGCGCCTACGCCGACTACGAGAGGCAGCAGCACCGTTGGTTCGCGATGGAGACCCCGGCCCTGCGCGAGGGCGTCGTCCGCGATCCGGTCGCCGGGTTGACCGCGCTGGCCGACGAGTACCCGGGCAGCACCGCGTACCTGTTCCTGACCGCGGGGCAGCGGGCCGAGTGCGACCAGACCGGACTGCTGCCGGCCGGCGCGCTGGACCGGATGGACCACACGCTCTCCACCGCGCCGCGCTTCACGGTGCTCCTGCGCGACCGGGACGCGGTGATCTACCGGATCGACCCGGGCACGACGCCGCAGCGGGCCGTGGCACCGCAGGCCGCGCCGCCGCCGCAGGCCGCGCCGCCGCCGCAGGCCGCGCCGCCGCCCCAGGTTGCGCCGCCGTCCTTCGCCCCGGTCCGAAGCGCCCCGGTCCGAAGCGGCCCCGCCCGGTGACCCGCCCGATCCACGCGGTGTTGCCCGCCGCGGCCGGCTGGCTCGCGTTCGGGGCGCTGGAACTGCCCGCCGAACACCCGCTGCGGGTGCTCGTGGTGGTCGCGTTCCTCGCGCTCGGACCCGGCTACGCGGTGGCCGGCGACGGTACGACCACGCTCGCCACGGCGGTGACCTCGGTCGCCGGCAGCGCCGCGCTGGGCGCGTTGACCGCCGAGGCGTACCTGCTCGCCGGCGCCTTCTCCGCTCCCCGCGTGCTCGGCACGCTCGCGGGCCTGACCACCACCGCGGCGCTGATCCGCGCCGTCGCGTACACCCACGCGTCCCGAAGGGAATTCCGATGAGATCCGAGACCGCGGTTCCGGTGCTGCTCTACCACTGCGTGCGCGACGATCCGCCGCCGTGGATCGCGCCGTTCACGATCGGCCCGGGCGAGTTCGGCCGGCAACTCGACCGGGTGCTGGCCAGCGGCCGGGTCCCGGTGGGCCTGGACCGCTTCACCGAGGCCCTGCACGGCGGACGCGACCTGCCCCGACACAGCGTGCTGATCACTTTCGACGACGGATACGCCGACTTCGCCCGGTACGCGCTGCCGCAACTGGTCGAGCGGAACCTGCCCGCGACGCTGTACGTGACCACCGACGCGCTGTGGCCCACCCTGCGGCCACCGCTGCCGCCCGCCGCGATGCTCACCTGGGACGGCCTGCGCCGGATCGTCGACGCGCCGGGCCTGACCATCGGCGCGCACGGCTGCACACACCGCGAGCTCGACACCCTGCCGATCGAGCAGATGCACCGCGAGATCACCGATTCGCGGGAGCGACTCGAAACCGAACTCGAGCGCCCGATCACCTCGTTCGCCTACCCGTTCGGTTACAACAACGCCGCCGTGCGCGAGGCGGTCCGGCACGCGGGCTTTCGCACCGCGATGGCCGTGCGCGACGCGCACAGCTCGCGTGCGGACGACCCCTGGCGGATCTCCCGACTGCTGGTGCGCGCGGACACCGACGCGGCCCGCCTGGACGCCTGGCTGGCCGGCTCCGGCACGCGGGTCGCGCCGTTCCGGGACGGACTGCCCACGCTGGGCTGGCGGGCCTGGCGGCAGACCCGGGCGCGCTGGCGCGGACACCCCGACCCCTGGCAGGCACACCGCGACCCGGTGGTCGGCCGGAACCGGTGACCCGGTGACCGGCCCGCCGCCGTGCGGCTCACGCTCAGCGCGCCCACACCCGCACCGATCGGATCCGCAACTCGGCGGTGCGCACGTGGTCGGGCACCGGGTCCGGGTAGCCCATCGCGAGCGTGAACAGCACCTCCATCGGCTCGTCGGGCACCCGTGCCGGATCGGTCACCGTGAACACCTGTTCACCGTCGATCCACCAGGTCAGCCGATCCGGCGTCCAGTCGAGCGCGAAGTGGTGGAAGCGGTCGGACCAGTCGCGTGCGGGCGACTCGTGCACCCACGCGTCGGGACGACCGTCCGCACCCCGCCAGTGCACCGTGGACCGGGCCCGGCCGTCGAGCCCGATCAGTTCGACCACGTCCAGCTCGGGCGGCGTGTACCGGGAGGCGGGCATCAGCCAGAACGCCGGGAACGAGTTCGGCTCGCGCGGCATCAGCAGCTCGGCCTCGACCCGGCCGTAGGTGAAGGTGAAGCGCGGGCGACCGTTCCAACTCGGCCGCCCGGTGGACAACATGCCCGAGGCCCACGGGTACACGGTGCCGTCCGCGCCGCGCGTGGGCCGGCGCACCGCGCTCAGCACCGCCTGCCCGCCGCCGACGCGCACCTGTTCGGGCCGGTACCACTGTTGTTCGTGGTTGCCCGCGTTCGTGCAGCCGTCCACGTTCCAGTCGTAGCAGGTCACCCAGCGCCCGGCGGCCGGCGCGGAGCCGGTGAAGTCCTCGGCGAACAACAGCCGACGCCCGGCGGGCGGACCGGGCCCGCAGGCCGCGAGCAGCACGGCCGCGAGCGCCGGCGCGAGCGCGCGCCGGGCCCGCCGCATCCATCGCGACCGCGTCGTCGGCACCCGACGCCCTCAGCGCCCGCACCGGCGTACGGCGGCGGCCAGCGCGCGGACCGCCGTCGCGGCGGCGGGCAGCGGGTCGTCCCAGGCCAGCCACGCGGGTTCCAGACCTCCCCGGACCGGCGGGTACCCGGGCGGCCGGGCCACCCCGACCCGGCCCCGGTAGGCCACCCACGCCGCGGCGTCGAGATGCTCCGCGACGTAGCGCCGGCCCTCGCGCTGGACGCCCGTCGGGATCGCCCGTCCGGTCAGGTCCAGATGCAGCGCGCGCACCACGTCCAGCCCGCGATCGGTCTCGAACATGCGGAACTGGGCGCCCACGCGCGGATTGAAGTCGACCAGCTTGTACCGCCCGTCGCGCAGATCCAGCCGCCAGTCCAGGTCGGCCGGCCCGCGATAGCCGATTGCCCGACACAGCCGGGCGGAACGGTGCGCCAGCCCCGGGTTGGCCAACGTCCGCGCGTACGTGGTCACGCCCGCGTGCGGCGGCCAGGAACGCAGCTTGAGGCCGGTGAACACCGGCGCGCACCGGCCGTCGGGCGCGGCGTACAGGTGCACGATCCAGTCCTGCGCGCTCTCGCGCGGCACGTACGCCTGCAACAGCACCCCGCGCGGCACGTGGACCGACGCGAGCAGGGCGCGCTCGCTGCGCACGAGGGTGGTGCCCCGCACCACCGGGGCGCGCAGTCGATCCCACGGCGCCAGGTTCTTGACCACCACCGGGTACCCCAACTCTCGTGCGTGGAAGAGGAGTTGCTCGCGATCGATGGGGAAGCGGGTATCCGGCGCGGACACCTCGTGGGCCAGGCAGCGTCGGTACAGCCCGCGCTTGTCCGCCAGGTCGGCGGGCAGGTCCGGGTCGATTTTCGGCAGCAGGAAACACTCCGCGAGCCGGTCCTGCGCGCCGGCGGCGAGCAGCGCGGCCTCGTCGTCGGTGGGCACCAGCACCGCGCGGGCGGGCAACCGGCGTCCGATCCACAACAACCGGTCGATCAGCGCCGCCGGGTCCTCCAGGCCGGTCGTGGGCCATACATGCCGCCGGCGCAGATGTCGGGACAGCGCGGTGGGGGTGAAGGCGTCCTCGACCACCGCGTGCACCGCCACCCCCGCGCGGCCGAGCGAGCGCACCGCGCCCACCGAACCTTGATGCAGCGGATAGCGGCCGACCTTGAACAGCAAGGCCGGCACCGCACGATCCAGCTCGACCCCTCGCCCGCCCATGTCGTCGCCTCCCCGTCCGGACCTTTCTAGCAGCGCGAATCGACTTTTCACCGAATAAGCCAACAATTCGTACGGAACGTCAAGCGCCGTGCACCGAGTACCGAACGCCGAGTACCGAACGCCGAAGAACTAAGGCCGGAGAACGAATGCCGAAGACCGAACACCGAAGGACATCGTCATGACCGTCGCCATCGTCGGAGCCGGCCCCTACGGCCTCTCGCTTGCCGCCCACCTGCGCCGACTCGGGGTCACCACCCGAGTGTTCGGCGAACCCATGGAGAGTTGGCGGCGACACATGCCGGCCGGGATGCTGCTCAAATCCCGACCCGACGCGTCCTCGATCTCCGCGCCCGGACCCGGATACGGCCTGGCCGCTTTCCAACGTGCCCGGGGCGAGCGGCCGTCCACGGGTGACCAGCCGGTCCCGCGCGAGACCTTCGTGGCCTACGGTCGGTGGTTCGCCGATCGCCTCGTGCCGGATGTGGAGCGGGTGCGGATCACCGGCCTCGAACCGGCCGGGCACGGCTTCGTGCTCGGCCGCGAGGACGGTACCGAGGTCGAGGTGGACGCCGTCGTGCTGGCCACCGGGCTCGCCGCGCATCGCTACGTGCCGCCCGTGCTCGAACGCCTGGGCACCGACCTGGTCTCGCACCCCGCCGAGCACCCGGACCTGGCCGAACTGGGCGCGGACCGGGACATCGTGGTGATCGGCTCGGGCCAATCGGCGCTGGAGAGCGCCGCGTTGCTGCACGAGGGCGGCGCCGTGCGGGTGCGCGTGTTCGGCCGGGCGGACCGGGTGCGGTTCGGCACACCGCCCGTGCCGGGGCGGATCCGGCGGCTGACCCCGGACTCGCCGCTGGGCGAGGGGTGGTCGGTGGCCGCCGCGGCGCACGGACCGGCCGCGTTCCGGCTGCTGCCCGCGTGTGTGCGGGTCGACCTGGCCCGGCGCATCCTGGGGCCCTCGGCCGCGTGGTGGCTGCGGGACCGTCTGGACGGGCGGGTCCCGGTCCGGGACGCGCAGACGGTCGTCGGGGCCCGCCGCGAGCCGGACGGACGGGCGCGGATGTTGCTCCGGGACCGCACCGGTTATCAGCGCGAGGTGCACGCCGACCACGTGCTCGCGGCGACCGGCTATCGGGTCGACCTGGCCGCGCTGGGTTTCCTCGCGCCGCACGTGCGGCGGCGGATCGCCACGGTGGCCGGACTGCCCGCACTGGACGCCGCGTTCGAGACCACCGTGCCGGGTCTGTACGTCAGCGGCCCGCCCGCGGCAGCCACCTTCGGCCCGGTGGTCCGCTTCGTGCACGGCACCGGCTTCGCCTCTCGCCGACTGGCGGCCGTGCTCGCGGCGCGCTTCCAGGGATAGCCGACGCGGCACCGGCGAGCGCCGGGCGGACCCGGGGCCGCCCGGCGCTCGTTCGGCACGCGAGCACGGCCGAGGCTCAGTGCGTGTGCGGCTCCAGACGGACCACGATCGACTTGGAGGTCGGTGTGTTGCTCTCGTCCGCCGTGCTGTCCAGCGGCACCAGCACGTTGGTCTCCGGGAAGTAGGCCGCGCAGCAACCCGCCGCGGTGTCGTAGGACACCACCCTGAACGACGGCGCGCGGCGTTCGGTGCCGTCCTGCCACTCGCTGACCAGATCGACCAGGGAGCCGTCCGCGACGCCGAGTTCGGCCAGGTCGGCCGGGTTCACGAAGACCACCCGCCGGCCCTGCTTGATCCCGCGATAGCGGTCGTCGAGTCCGTAGATCGTGGTGTTGTACTGGTCGTGCGAGCGCACCGTCTGCAGGATCAGCCGGCCCGCCGGCACCCGCAGCACCGCGAGGTCGTTGCGGGAGAAGTTGGCCTTGCCGGTCGTGGTCGGGAACCTGCGCTGGTCGCGCGGCCCGTGCGGCAGTACGAACCCGCCGGGCTCGCGCACCCGGCGGTTGAAGTCGGTGAAGCCCGGGATCACCCGCTCGATCCGGTCCCGGATCAGGTCGTAGTCGCGGGCGAAGTCGCGCCAGGGCACCGATACCCGGTCGCCGAGCACACGTTCGGCCAGCCCGCACACGATCGCCACTTCGGAGCGCAGGTGCGCGGAGGCCGGCGGCAGCTTGCCGCGCGACATGTGCACAGCGCTCATCGAGTCCTCGACGGTGACGAACTGGTCCCGCTCGGTGCGACCGAGCGTGGGCAGGATCAGCGCCCGCCGCCCGGTGACCGCGTGCGAGCGGTTGAGCTTGGTGGACACCTGGACGGTGAGCCGGGTCGCCCGCAACGCGGCCTCGGTGGCCGCCGTGTCCGGCGTCGCGGAGACGAAGTTGCCGCCCACCGCGACGAACACCCGAACCGCGTCGTCGCGCATCGCCCGGATCGCGTCCACCACGTCGTGCCCGTGGGCGCGCGGCGGGGCGAAGCCGAACTCCTTCTCCAACGCGTCCAGAAAGGCCGGCGAGGGCTTCTCGTAGATGCCCATCGTCCGGTCGCCCTGCACGTTGCTGTGCCCGCGGACCGGACACACGCCCGCGCCCGGCCGACCCACATTGCCGCGCAGGAGCAGGAAGTTGACCACCTCGCGGATGGTCGGCACGGAGTTCTTGTGCTGGGTCAGGCCCATCGCCCAACACACCACGATCCGTTGCGAGTCGAGCACCCGCCGATGGATGCGCTCGATCCCGTCGCGGGTCAGCCCGGTCGCCTCCAGCACGTCGTCCCACGGCGTGGTCCGTACGTCCGCCGCGAACTCCTCGAAGCCGTGCGTGTATTCGTCGATGAACGCGCGATCGAGCACGCTGCCCGGCGCGGCGTCCTCGGCCTCCAGGAGCAGTCGGTTCAGGGCCCGGAACAGCGCGAGGTCGCCGTTCACCCGGATCTGCGCGAACTCGTCGGTCAGTTGTGTGCCCGACCCGAGCACGCCGGTGACCTTCTGCGGATTCTTGAACCGCAGCAGCCCGGCCTCGGGCAACGGGTTCACCGCCACGATCGAGGCGCCCGCCTGCTTGGCCTTCTCCAGCGCGGACAACATCCGGGGGTGGTTGGTGCCCGGGTTCTGGCCCACCACGAAGATCAGATCCGCCTGATACAGATCCTCCAGCGACACGCTGCCCTTGCCCACGCCGAGCGTCTGGGTCAGCGCCGAGCCGCTCGACTCGTGGCACATGTTGGAGCAGTCCGGCAGGTTGTTCGTGCCGAACGCGCGCACGAACAGCTGGTACACGAACGCGGCCTCGTTGCTGGTGCGCCCCGACGTGTAGAACGCCGCCTGATCCGGCGAGTCCAGTGCCGCCAATTCCTCGGCGACCACCCCGAAGGCGTCCTCCCACGAGATGGGCGCGTAGTGCGAGGCGCCCTCGGCGAGGTACATCGGCTCGGTCAGCCGGCCCTGCTGGCCCAGCCAGTAGTCCGACTTCCCGGCCAGCTCGGCGACCGGGTGCGCGGCGAAGAAGTCCGCGCCCACCCGGCGCACGGTGGCCTCCTCGGCAACCGCCTTCGCGCCGTTCTCGCAGAACTCGGCGACGCTGCGGTGCTCCGGTTCCGGCCACGCGCACCCGGGACAGTCGAAGCCCTGCTTCTGGTTGACCTGGACCAGGGTCAGCAGGCTGCGCCGCACCCCCATCTGGCGACCGGCATGGCGCAGCGACCAGGCGACGGCCGGCAGACCGGCCGCGTACTCCTTCGGCGGGCCGACCACCAAGCCCTCGTCCCCGACGTCGTCCACGGGCGGCTTGCTCACCATGCGGGCGCTCCTGCTGCTCGAAACCGGCCGTTTCGATACGACCCTGTCGGCCGTACGTTACGCCCTCACCGCCGCGTGTCCGCAGCTCAGCACCCCTGGAGCAGCCGGGGGCCCTGGGCGATCCCGTCCAGGCTCTCGGTGTGCAGGCGCTGCGGCGCCACGCCCAGCTCGCCGGTCAGCCGGTGGGTGGTGGCCCGGACCATGGCCGCGGATCCGCTGACGAACACGTCGTGGTCGTGCCAGTGGCCGTACCGGGCCAGCACGTCCGGCAGCGCGCCCTGGTCGCCGGCGAACGAGCGGTCGTGGGTGACCGCGGGGATCACGTTCAGCCACGGGTACATCTCCGCCATCGCGGACAGCGCGTTCAGGTCGTACAGGTCCACCCCGTACTTCGCGCCGATGAACACGTGGGCGCGGTTCGCCAACTGGCGCTGCGCCATGTGCTGGACCAGCGCCTTGATCGGTGCCAGGCCGGTCCCGGAGGCCACGCACAACGTGCGGCGCAGGGTCTCGCCGCGCAACACCAGACCGCCGCGCGCGGGGCCCAGGCGGATGTGGTCGCCGACCCGGGCGCGGTGTACCAGCGCGTTGCTCACCCAGCCGGCCGGCACCGCGTGCACGTGCAGTTCGAGTCGGCCGTCCACGCGCGGGGCGTTCGCGATCGAGTAGTGCCGCCATATCCTCGGCCACCACGGCGTCTCCACGGTGACGTGTTGGCCCGGGTGGTAGGGCAGCGGGTGATCGGGCTGGACGGTGAGCACCGCGATGTCCCGCCCGCGCGGTTCATGTGCGGTGATCACCGCGTCCCACCAGGGCGGCGCCTCCTCGGCGTCGTCGGCGGCGGCCTCGATCATCACCTCCGCCGCCCACGTGTAGACCTCCAGCCAGGCGGCCTGGAGCTCGGCTGTCCAGCGGGTGCCCAGGTAGCGGGCCAGCGCGCCGATCAGCGCGCTGCCGACCGCGTGGTAGTGCTCGTCGAGGACGCCGTACTTGCGGTGGTCCCGGCCCAACTGGCGCAGGAAGCGGCGCAACTCGTGCGGCTCGTCGCTGCCCGCGCCCAATCGCAACAGCGCGGCGAGCAGGCGGTCGCGCTGCAGGTTCATGGCCGGCGGGAACAGGGCGCGCAGATCGGGGCGTTGCAGGAACAGCAGGGCGTAGAAGTGCGAGACCAGATCGTGCGCGGCGGGGGCGACGGCCCGGAGGCTGCCGCGGAGCAGATCGGCCCGGGAGGGATCGGGACTTCCGGACATGGCGGACCGCATCCTCGTGTGCTCGGAGAGCGACCCCGCGGTCGGACATGTACTGCCGAATCCGGAAACCGCGGGTCGCCCGAAAGGGGAAGTACCCGACGGTATGCGGCGGCTCGAATGCGGAGGGTGGGTAATGCGGGAAGCCCGCCGCGGGTGGCCGCGGCGGGCTTACGCTTGAGGATTTCTTGCGCCGTGTGGGTGATGGCGCGGTCGGGCCGGCGGCCGGCGCCCGACGCTCCGATCAAGCGGGGGGCGTCGCGTACGGTCGGGGCGACCCGTGCGCCCGACGCGCGATCAGACCTGGAGGTCCTTGTCGTACGTGGCGGCGATCATCGCGTCCGCGCGCCTGCCGGCCGTGTCCGGGTCGACCCCCTTCGCCAGCACGTCCTCGGCGAGGGTCTTGAGCGGGGCGGACGACCAGCCGGGCGCCTGCGGATACTTCCGCCCCTGCGCCAGCGCCGCCACGGTGGCCGCCCGCATCGGGTTCGCCGTGCCGGACGTGGTGGTCAGGCCGGCCAGCGCGGGCGGCATCTCGTTCTCGTTCGCCCAGCGCTCCTGCCAGGTCGCCGAGGCGAACACCCGGAGCAGATTGACCGCCCCCGCCGGATGCGCGGTCTTCGCCGACACCGCCAGCACCCCGCCCCACACGCCGACCGCTCCCGGCCGGCCCGGGTCGCGGCCGGGTATCGGGAAGGCGGCCAGGTTGCGCGCCGTCTCGGGCGCGGTGCGCAGCACGGACGGGAAGACCCAGTCGGGCTGGATCATCATCGCCGCCCGGCCGCTCCCGAGCACGGCGGTGATCGAGCCCGCCGGGTCCTGGAACTCCTCGGCGTCCTTGGCCGCGGTGGAGTACGCCTGGAGCCGCCGGAAGAAGGTGACCCCCGCACGACCGGCCGGGCTGCCCAGCCGGCCCGTCCAGCGCTCGTTCGCGGCTACGGCTATCTCGCAACCGTCCTCGAACAGGCAGGCCGCGAGCGTTTGCCAGGCCTTGCCGGCCAGGTGCAGCGCCTCGATGTTCGGGTTGCCCGCGTGGTGGGCCTTGATCCTGTCGAGTTGGGCGAGCCACTCGTCGCGGGTGCGCGGCACCACGAACCCGGCCGGGTCGCACAGCCGTTTGTCGTAGACCACCACCGGCGCGTACACGTCCATCGGCAGTGCGTACAGCTTGCCGTCGAACGTACACGCGGCTCGGGCCGCGGGATGCCAGGCGTCGACGTTCAACCGGGCGGCATACGGCGTCAGGTCGAGCAGATCACCGCGTCGGACCCGACGGGCCAGGCCCAGGGTCTGCGCCTGGAAGACGTCGGGACCGTTGCCCGCCGCGATCGCGGTGTCCAGTTTTCGGGCGTCGATGGTGTCCTGGACCTCGACCCGGGCGGTCCCGTACGGATCCGCCTTGAGCAGGGCGGCGGCCAGGTCGGTGTTCGTCCGGGCCTGGTCGACACCCGCGGTCAGCAGCTTCTCCAGCCACAGCGTGAGGGTGTACGGGCCGCTTTCGGCGGTGGGCGGCCCCGCGGTGGCCGGTGGGGCCGGGGGAGCGGGCGGCCCGGAGGTCGGGTCGGGCCCCGGCCCCGTTGGCGCGGCCGTCTTGTCGTCGCCGCGGGTGAGCAGCCACGCGGCGACACCACCACCGGCCGCGACGGCCGCCGCGACCGAGCCGGCCACGATCACCTTGCGCCGGGACGAACCGCCGCCGGGCGGCGGCGGAGTGGGACCCCAACCCGGCGGCGGCATGTTCGGGTACTGCGGCGGCGGCCCGCCCGGGTGCTGCGGGTATTGCGGATGTTGGTACTGCCGGTGCTGCGGGGGCGGTGGCACGGCCGTCGGCGCGTACGTGGGCCGAGGGGGGTGGGTTGGCCGACGGGTCATCCTCCGATGACGCCTGCGGGTCGTCGTTCCACGACGGCACGGTGCGGCTCCTCCGAGTTGGCGGGACAGGGGCGTGCGCAAACCCTAG
This sequence comes from Embleya sp. NPDC025285, assembly GCF_055558835.1. Taxonomy (NCBI): domain Bacteria; kingdom Bacillati; phylum Actinomycetota; class Actinomycetes; order Kitasatosporales; family Streptomycetaceae; genus Embleya; species Embleya sp. NPDC025285. The sequence continues at coordinate 164,265 of NZ_JBVHLU010000006.1, read as the reverse complement.
GCCGGGCACTCTCCGTCACCGATGGGGAGATCCGTTGGGAACCGCCCGGGGCAGTCGGAACCCCCGGGGGATCCGTGGGGAACCACCCGGGAGAGCCGTCCGGTACCGCCCGCGAGATCCGTCAGGCCGGTGTCACCCCGAATTCGCGGGCCACGATCGCGTTCGCCGCCGCGGCCGCGGCCAGCGGATCACTGCCGGCCAGTGTCTGCCGGGACAATTCGGCCAGCGGGCGCTCGGACCACCCGGGGGCTCCCGGATACGCCCGCCCGCCCACGGGCAGCGCCGTGACCGAGGCCGGGATCATCGGGTTGTCCGGCGGCACGGACCGGTCCAGACCGGTGCGCACCGGTACCAACCGACCCTGGGCCGCGATCCGCGCGCGCCAGCGCTCGGTGGCCACCAGCGCCAGCAGATCGATCGCGGCCTCCTTGAACAGACTGGCGGCGTTCACCGCGAGCACCGTGCCGCGCACCCCGACCGCGGCCGGCTTGCCGGCGGTGCGGCCCGGGATCGGGAACGCGCCCAGCACCGCGCGCAACGCCGGATTCGCCGCCACCACGGCGTCGTAGAGCGTGGAATCGGCGATCGCGGACGCGATGTTGCCCTTCGCGACCCGGGCCGCGACCGCCGGGTCGTCGTTGCCCACACCGGTCGCGTCCGCGGCGTAGGACTGCAGGTGCCGGAAGAACCTGGCTCCCTCGACCGAACCCGGCAGGTCGAGTGTGCCGCGCCACGCGTCGCCCTCCTGGACCGCGATCGTGCCGTCGTCCTCCCACACGCACGAGGCCAGGATCGGCCAGGCCCCACCGGGTACGTACAGCGCCCGGTAGTCGGGGTTGGTCGCGTTGGCCAGGCGCAGCTTCTCCAAGTCCGCGACCCAGCTCACCCGGTCGGTGGGCACACCCACCTGCCCGGCCTGGAACAGCCCCTTGTCGTACAGCACCACCGGTACGTTCGCGGCCAGCGGCAGCGCCATGAGCCGGCCCGCGGAGGTGGCCGAGGCGCGTACGGCGGGGAACCAGGTGCCCGCGTCCAACCGGCTCTGATGCGGAGTCAGGTCCATGATCAGGTCGGCCGCCTTGAACCGGGCCAACGCGAGCAGGTCCAACTCGAACACGTCTGGCCCGCGACCGGCGCGCAGCGCCTGCTCCAGGGCCTGGGTGTAGCCGGCCTTCGGCTGGAGCCGGCTGCCCAGCCGCACCCCGGAGCCGCTCTTGCCGAACTCCAGGCCCAGGTCGCCGAGCATCGCGGCGGGCAGCAGGTTCTCGGTGGTCCAGACGGTGAGTTCCTGGACCGCGGCGGGTGCGCTCGGGCCGGACGGGCGGGCCGGACTGGACGGTGGCGCCGGCTGCGTCGGCGTGGCCTTGGGCGACGAGTCGCCGCCCCCGCCGAGCGCCCAGGCCGCCGCGCCGCCGCCGACCACGGCGGCGCCGGCGGCGACCGCCAGGAAACCGCGGCGGGACTTGGCCCGGGAGCCGGCCCGGCGGGTGCGGGCAGGCGGCTGCTCCCGGGTGGGCGGCGTGGCGGGCTCGGGTGTGGCGGGCGCCGCCGAGGGGGCCGGGACCTCGGCCGGCGCGGGCTCGGGTTCGGCGGGCGTGGGAGGCGCGGGCTCGCTGCCGGGCGGTGGGGCGGGCACGGTGCCCGCCGCGTACGGCTCGCTGCCGGGCATCGGCTCGGGCGGCTCCCACGGGTTGGCCACCCGTTCGGCCACCCACGCGGCGGTCGCCGAGGGCAGCCAGGTCGGCCCCGGGGTGCCGGCCGCGACCCGGACCACCTCCTCGGGGTCGGGGCGTCGGGTCGGGTCCTTGACCAGGCAGGCGGCGATCAGGTTGCGCAACGACGCCGGCACGTCGCCGAGTTCGGGATCGCCTTCGGCGACCCGGTCGGCGGCGGAACCCGCGCCGCCGTGATCGAAGGGCCCCGTGCCGGTCGCGGCGAACGCGAGCACGGACCCGAGCGAGAACACGTCGGTCGGCGGACCCACGCTCAGATCCCGTACCTGCTCGGGCGAACGGAAACCGGGGGAGTCGAGCACGGTGCCGATCACCACGCCGTCGGCGGTCACCGACGAGCCGGTCGACCCGTGCGCGATCCCCAGTTGCGGCAGCAGGGGGCCGTCCGGGCCGAGCAGCACCGCACCGGGGTCGAGTCGCCCGTGGTACAGCCCGACCGCGTGCAACCGGCCGAGCAGCGCGGCCAGTTCACCGGCGAGTACGCGCAGCGAATGACCGGGCAGCGGGCCGTGCCGGCGGACCGTCTCGGCCAGCGTCGGGCCCGCGAGGTGGGTGGTGGCGTACCAGAGCTGACGGCCGGTGACGTCGGCGTCCAGGATCATCGCCGTGCCCGGGCCGGCCAACCGCCGCGCGGCGTCCACCTCTTCGGCGAACCGGGCCCGGAACGCCGGATCACGCCCGAGGTCGGCCCGGATCACCCGCACGACGACGGGGGCGTCGTCGTGCGCGGCACCCAGATAGGTACGAGCCGTGGTCCCTTCACCCAGGCGGCCCACCAATCGGTAGGCGCCAATGTTCGAAGGGTCCTCGTCGTGCAGCGGCCGCATGGCTGAAACTCCGTTTCGCTCACCGGTGTGAACGGTGCCGAAGTCTGCCATGAAGCGGCCGGTGATCCGGCCACCCGTTCGGCCGCCCGCCATCCGTGCCCGCCATATCCGTAAACACCGGGCAGCGCGTCACCGGTCGGCGCCACCCGGTGGCGCCGACCGGTCCGCTACCGGGCCCGAGGCAGTCCCAGGCGATGCTCGGCGATGTTGTTGCGCTGGATCTCGCTCGTCCCGCCGTAGATGGTGGTCACCGGAGCGTCCCGTGCGGCGTGGTCGACGAACCACGCGTCCCCCGGTTCGCCGAGCAGCCCCTCGGGTCCGGCCATGTCCAGGCACGCCTCGGCGGCGCGGTTGTACGACTCGCTCGCGTACAGCTTGGCGATCGAACCCTCGGTCGTCGGCAACCCGCCCGCGCTCGCGATCAGCGCCGGGCGCAACGCGAGCAGCGCGGTGATCTCGTTGTCGATCGCGATCCGCGCGAGCCGCTTGCGCACCGAGGTGTCGTCCATCGCCCCGGTCTCCGCCGCCCAACGGGTGAACCGCCGCAGCAGCGACACGCCCTGGTTCATGTTGCCGAACACGCCGCGCTCGTAGGCCAGCGCCACCTTCATCACGCCCCACCCGCCGTCGACCTCGCCGAGCCGCCAGCGGTCGGGCACCCGGACGTCGGTGAAGTAGGTGATGTTGGTGCGGTCCCCGCCCATCGTCTCCACCGGCTGGAAGGAGATGCCCGGCAGGTCCATCGGCACCAGGAACATGGTCAGACCGCGGTGCTTGGCCACGTCCGGGTCGGTGCGGGTCAGCAGGATCACGTAGCCGGCCTCGTGCACGAGCGTGGTGAACATCTTCTGCCCGTTCACCAGCCACACCGGCTCGTCCTCGGGGTGTCCCAGGATGCGCTCCGCGCGGGTGGCCGCCGCGGCCACGTCCGACCCCGACCCCGGCTCGCTGTAGCCCAGTGCCGCGATCGCCTCGCCGCGGTGGAATCGGGGCAGCACCTCGGCCAGATGGAACGCGCTGCCGATCTGTTCGACGATGCCCGCCACCAGCATCGTGTTGGCCAACCCGAAGAACGGCGCGTCGGCCAGCCCCAGTTCGTCGAAGAAGACGTACAACTCCAACGGATCGCGACCGGTGCTGCGCCCGGGCCCGGCCATGCCCTCGGCGATCACCCCGGTCGCGGCCAGCGCGCGATGGAACTCCCAGTCGTGGAAGGTGCCGGTGCGCCGGGCCCGCTCGATCATCTCCTCGGTCAGGTGTTCCGCGACGAACGCCCGGATCCACCGCCGGAACTCCTCGACCGATTCCTTGGGCTCGAAGTCCATCAGAGGCTCCCCACGGGTCCGAAGAGGTCGTCGGCCAGGCGTTGGTACTCCTCGTCCGGATCACCCAGGACCAGCGGCCAGCCGCGGGCCCGCCGGAAGTAGAGCTGGATGTCGTATTCGAGGGTCACCCCGTATCCGCCGTGGAAGTGCACCGCGCGATACGTGGTGGTGCGCGCCACGTCGGTCGCGGCCAGGAACGCCATCGTGGCGAGCCGGGCGGCTTCGGCCGGATCGCCCTCGTCGGCGCACCACGCGGCGCGCGCGGCCAGCAGCCGGATCCCGTCCAGCGGCCCGACCAGATCGGCCAACCCCTGCTGGACCGCCTGGAACGCGCCGATCGGCTTGCCGAACTGCTCGCGCTCCAGCGTGTACGCCACGGCGATCTCCAACGCGCGCTCGGCCAGCCCGGCCAGCGTGGCCGCCGTATACAACTGCCACTCGCGGCGCAGCGCCGCGTAGCGCCGCGCGGCCTCCTCACCGGTCGCCAGCACCACCCGCCCGCCCCGGTCGTCGCGCACGTACCGGTCGGCCAGCGGGGCGCAGGCGTGGTTGACCGGAGCGGTCATCGGCGGCTCGCCGCGGACGGCGACCAGTTCGTCCTCGTCCAGGGCCACCACGATGTGCGCGACCGCGCCGCCGGGGACCAGGCGGGCCACACCGTCCACGGCGGGGCGCAGCGCGGGCGCCGCGATCAACGTGCCCTCGGCCGCCTCCGCGCACCACGGCGTGTCGAGCAACAGCCGGGACGCGGCCAGGTGGCCGCTCAGCGGCACCGGCGCCAGTGCCCGGCCGGCCTCGTGCAACACCGGGGTCAGATCCAGACGGCCGGCCCCGCCGCCGCCGACCCGTTCGGGCAGCGCCATCCCGGGCGCGCCCATCGCGGCCAATCGTCGCCACAGGTCGGCCGCGAATCCCAGCGGCTCGGCCGCGCGGACCACGGAAATCGGGCATCGGTCCGTGAAGAACTCCGAAAAAGCGGCCCGTACCGCCTTTTGATCCTCCGTCGGTTCAAGATCCACCGGCGACCTCCGTTCACACCTCGCCGCTCGCACGAGCCGGCGAGCGCACGCTAGCCCCTGGCGGTACACCGATCCATGGCGTCGTCGGTCGAAGTGACCGATGTGCCGGAGATCTCGATCCCATGACATTACTTGCCAGTAGCTGACTGGCGGGTTGCTCTTTGCGAAGATCGGCTGCCCGAGTGACAAACAACGAGAACAGTTGCTTTCCGCCGTGCGGATCCCCGGTGATCGCGATGATCACCCATACGATCCGAGGAATAACGGAAAGCGAAGGGAGAACCCGCTGTGCGTGCATACCGCCACGTGGCGCTGGTGCTGATCGCCCTGCTGGGTGCGGCCCTGATCATCTTCCCGCTGGCCGCCGGCCTGCCGAAGAAGACGCAGGCTGTCGACGATCTGACCAATGACTTCCGCCCCGCCTTCACCCCGGCCGCGATCGCGCAGAGCCGGACCGACCTGGTCACGATGAACGAGATGCTCGCGCAGCTCCAGGCGGAGACGCTGCCCGGTCTCGCGAGCCAGGCCGGGATCACCACGCCGGCGTTGATCAACCTGATGGGGGTCACCGCTCCCGAGGTCGGCAAGGGCCTCAAGGAACTGCCCACGATCATGCCCCGGTTCAACAAGCTCGCGGGCACGATGGAGGCGCAGGCCGGGAACTTCCGCCAGGCCGACGACATTCCGACGGCCCACGCGCCCAACACCGCGGTCACGTACCTCTATCTGATCCCGGGCGTCGTGCTGCTCGTGGTCGGCGCGGGCGGTCTGCTGTTCTCCTTCGTCGGCACCAGGGTGGTGCTGAGCACGGTGTGTCTGGCGCTCGCGGCGGTGGTCGGTCTCGGCATGGTGATCGGTGTCTTCGCCACCGGCGTGATCGGCAAGACCAAGGCGTCCGAGAAGATGTTCACCGCCTTCCGGCCCACCTTCACCGACGCCGGCTACCAGCAGGCGCACAACGACCTGGACACGCTGGGCAAGATGGCGGTCGGGATGAAGACGAAGTCGATCCCGTCGATGGCCGCGCTGCTGCGCAAGCCGGTGCCGCAGTTCACCGCCGAGTTGGCCACGCAATACCCCAAGGTCGGCAAGGGGCTGGTGGAGACCGATCGCATCCTGGCCAAGTTCGACGCGCTCGTGGAGAACATCGGCGCGAACATCGACACCTTCGAGAACGCGGACAGCATCCCGGACAAGGACACCGAGGTGTCGGTCATGCCGTGGCTGCTGTTCGGCCCGGGTCTGGCGGTGTTCCTGCTCGCCGGTTCGGCCCTGGTGACCGGGTTCACAGGACGCGGCAACGGCACCGCCGAGCCGAGCGTGGGCGCGTCGCGGCAGCCCTCGGACGCGTCGGTCTGAGCACCCGAACGCACACGGTCGGGAGTCGGCCGACCGCCGTGCGCGTAGAATGTCCGGATTATTCCTGCGGTAAGACCAAAAGAAGGAAAAGACCGGTTCACTGATATGTCCGGGATCCGGACGGAAAGTGATCGTTGGTCGATCGAAATGCACGTGCATCGGCGCGGTGCAGACGCAGAAATCGTCGATGCACGTGCATCCGGTCTTGCAGTTGGGGTCGGCATCCTCATAATGAAGTGTGTGCATGTGCACGCGCATGTGCATGGACGCTCTGTGAGGCGAGTCCTCTGGCGGCGTTCCCAACAGGCCGGGGACCAGTACCCGCTCGGAGGCACGGATGACCGTCGCGAGTCCCGCAGGGTTCCGGACGTCGACGTTTCAGTGGATGGAGCCTCTGGCCGGGGATATGGGCCCAACATCCGATATCGCGATACAAGCCCTCGCCGCGCGCCGCGAGTCGGTCAAGGCCGCTCGTGACTTCACCCAGTCGGTGCTCGCCGGCTGGGGCGCCGCCTGCCTGGAGGACGACCTCGCCCTGGTCGTGTCCGAGCTCGTCACCAACGCGCTGTGCCACGGACTGGGCGCCGGCCGCGACGACGCGACCGACGTGGCGCACAACATCCAACTCGCGCTCCTGCGCAAGGGCGAGCGCGTCATGTGCGCGGTCCAGGATCCCGGTGAGAGCCTCCCGGAGACCCAGGCCGGCGGCGAGGACGAGGAGTCCGGGCGGGGCCTGTACCTGGTCGGCTGTTTCAGTGATTCGTGGGGCTGGTTCCCGCTCGACGGCATGGGTCGACGCACCGGAAAGGTCGTCTGGGCGATGTTCGAGATACCGGCCTGACAAACACGTTCCGCAGCTTGCGAACAGCATTGCGTTGCGGGATCGCGTTGCAGCTTTGTGGAGAGTTCTAATTCACATTCGGAAGCGGCAACCGAATTAGGGTGCCAAGCGTTTACCCGTCGATCCTTCGACGGGTTTTCTGCATTCTTACGCCCGTTTCGTCCCTCGCCGCTTAAGCAGCTTTTACGCTTCCTTTGAAACCTTGAGGAATGCATGAGCCCTCCCGTGTGAGTGAAGTCGGGCTGCGCTATCATCACCGTTGTACGCTGCATATGCATGGTCAGATGCACGTGCATGCGTAAGTCGGACCGGTTCTGGAAGAAATTGCGACGGACCGGGACGAAGGAACGACACGTGCCGCAACCGGGGGGCGGGCGACCGCCGTCGGGTCGCTCGGCGAGAGGTCCAGGAGAAGCGTCATGCAGGCAACGCACAACGGGGTATCGGCGACCGCGCTCGACGGGGTCACCTGGCAGAAGAGTCGCCGCAGCAACTCGCAAGGCAATTGCGTCGAAATGGCGGCGTTGCCGGACGGCGACGTCGCGGTCCGCAATTCGCGCCACCCCGACGGGCCGGCGCTGATCTATACGCGCGCCGAGATCGAGGCGCTCATCCTCGGGGTCAAGGACGGGGACTTCGACAACCTGCTCGCGTGAAAACCCGCCCGGGACGCTCCGCCCGGGTGGGCCGCCCGAGGGCGTTCACAAGCGGAATCCTCAGTTCTCCTTAAGGATCCGCTGCAGCAGGTCCACACTCTTGTCCGGCGGCATGCCGTCCACGCTCAGCCGGTCCATGACCTCGGTGTACGCGTCGACCTCGTCGCGCTTGTCCAGATACAGCGCGCTCGTGAGCTGTTCCAGGTAGACCACGTCGGGCAGGTCGCTCTCCGGGAACCGCAACAACAGGAACGGGCCGCCCTCGGCGGCGTGCGCGCCGAACCGGAACGGCATGATCTGGATCGTGACGTTCGGCAGGGCGGCCATCTCGATCAGGTGCCGGACCTGATCGCGCATCACGTCCCGACCGCCGATCGGGCGCCGCAGGGCCGCCTCGTCCAGCACGACCCACAGCCTGGGCGGCTTGTCGCGGTACAGGATCGACTGGCGCTGCATCCGCAGACCCACCCGGCGGTCCACCTCGGCCGCCGACGCGGACGGCTGCCCGGCGATCACCACGGCCCGCGCGTACTCCGCGGTCTGGAGCAGGCCGGGCACGAACTGCACCTCGTAGGTGCGGATCACCGAGGCGGCCTCCTCCAGGCCCACATAGACCTGGAACCAACTCGGCAGGATGTCGTTGTAGTTGTGCCACCAGCCCTGGGCGTTGGCCTCCGCCGCGAGGCCCAGGAGGGCGGCCCGCTCGGTCTCGTCGCCCACGCCGTACATCGTGAGGAGATCAGCCACGTCGCGCTCCTTGAAGCTGACGCGCCCCAGTTCCATTCGACTGATCTTGGATTCGGAGGCCCGGATCTCGTAACCGGCCTCCTCCCGCGAAATCCCCTTCGCTTCGCGCAGACGGCGAAGCTGGGAACCGAGGAGAATACGGCGAACCGTCGAGCCGCTCCCCGGCTGCGTTGCGGGCATCTGCTACCTCCGGCTGAATGGACCAGCGCATAGTATGCCGGCGCGTTGCCACGCGTCCTCGGATCATGGTTACAACAGCACTCTCTTGACGATGTGCCACCACCCACCCGAGTCGTCCGTGTGCCGCAGTTCGGCTTGTCACGTTCAGGCCCCGGGCCCCAGCCGCCCATGCTCGCACAGGTGATACCACCTAATCGATGCCGTGGCACCGCGAATCCCCCTCTACTGTCCGGTAATCCGGATGTTTCCGACGAACGAACGGCCCGATACGCACGCTCCGCGCGCGATCCGTGACACGTGCCGTATCCACCGCCGTGTGGGTGACCCGCGAGGCACCCGCACGCGGCGCGCCGAAGCCGTCCACGAGGGCTTAGGGGCGGTCCCGAAGGCGCGGTGAAAGTACGCCCGTCCGTGCGGTGTCGAGGCCCGTGACGACGCGCAGCGGACCCGACTCCCGCTGTCGGACGCGGTGTCTACGGTTTCCACATGTCCTCCCCGGTGCACTCCTTCACCTATTTGCGATCGTCCGAGCTCGCCGCCGTCGACGGCGGACGCTCGCTGGGTCTGCAGACCTGCGGCGGCCTGAGTTCGCACGGCCTGACCCCCTTCCCGCGCTTCTTCGACGGCTTCCTGACCGCGCCGGAGGCGGCGGCGGGCGGGCTGCTCGCGGTCGCCGACGTCGCGGCGGCGCGGTACCACCAACCGATGCGCCCGGGCCTGCTCGACCCGGTGGTGACCGGAAACGGCGATCGGCTCCGCTTCGAGTCGTTCTCGGCGTGCTGCGGCGTGCACGCGCGCCTGGACGTACTGCCCGCCGGCATCGACGGCGAGATGTTCGGCACCGGCACCACCAACGTGGACGTCAACGCGCCGCTGCGCGAGGCGCTCGCGAAGGTCGGCGGCGCGGATCCGCTGCACCTGGCGGTCGGGCCCGACGACGTGACGGTGACCACCTTCGACGGGCCGGTCGTGGAGAAGAAGGTCCCGCTGCCCGAGCGCTGGCTGCGCGGATTCGCCGAAGTCCAGGTGATCTCGGGCGGGTTCGACCTGCGCGCCGAACTCGCGGCGGGCGAGGCGGTGCGCTTCCTGCGGGCCCTGCCGCGCGGCGCCCGGCAGGCGCTGTGGGCGGTCCCGGCCGGGCGTTCGCTGCGGCTGACCGCCCGCCCGCTGCCGGGCGCGGTGTGCCTGCCCGGGCCGGACCGACTCCAGGCGCTCACCCGGCTGCTGCGACACGCCCTCGCGCTGCGCGTGTACGGACCCGCGGTGCACGCGCGCAGCAGCGCGGTGTCGTCCGCGTGGGAGATCGAACTGCCGGGCATGCGACTGACCTTGACGCTCTCCCCGGACCCGGCCCGGGGCTTCTCCGGCGAGGGCGCGGTGCTCACCGGCCTGGCCGTCGACTCCGGCGCCGCGGACGCCGACCTGATCTCGGCCCTGCTGGCCTGGGAACCCCGGGTGGAGATCGGCGAGTTGGCCGCACGATCCGGGCTGGACACCGAGCGGGTGCGGGCCGCGCTGGTGCGCCTGGGCACCGGCGGCCGGATCGGCTACGACGTCGCGGAGGCGGCCTACTACCACCGCGAGCTGCCCTACGACACCGGCAGCGTCGAGCGGATGAACCCGCGGCTGCGGGACGCGCACGCGTTGGTCGCGGCGGGCGCCGTGACGCTGACCGGGACCGGAGAGAGCGCCACCGTGCGCAGCGGCGAGCACACCTACGGGTTGCGGTTGGCCGGGGCGGGCAGTTGCACGTGCCGGTGGTGGGCCGAATACCGGGGCGGACGCGGACCCTGCAAGCATCTGCTCGCCACGCAGATCGTGCGCGGGCGGGCGCACACCGACCCGACCGCGACGGCGCCCGCACCGCAGGAGGCGAACCGATGACCGAGCCGACGACCGGGAGCGAGCCGACGACCGGCGCCGCATCGCAGGCCCGCGAGCCGCTCACCTGGGCGCGGGTCGAGGCAGCCCTGGTCGAACAGGACCGTGCGGGCGGGGCTCCGGCGCCGATCGTGGCCCTGTTCGCCGGGCGCACCGAGGCCGAGCGCCGCAAGCTGGTGCCGCGATACAAGGAGGCGGTCCGCTCGCTCCGAAACTCCTCGCGCGGCCTGCGCACGCTGCGCTACGTGGGCGTCGCGTGCCTGGGTGGACCCGCCGGGATCGCCCAGTGGCTCTCCCGCGAGGACATGACCTGGCCCTCGGGCCCGGACACCGGCGAACAGGCCGTCCACACCCTGCTGGCCGAGCGCGACCCGGCCTGGATACCGGACATCGTGAACCGGCTCGCCACGAGGATGCCGGTGGACACCTGGGGCAACCACTGGGACGTGGTGGACGCCCTGGTGCGCGGAAGCGGCCTGCCCACGCCGACCACGGCCGGTTTCGTGGTCCGCTGGGTGGACAAGGTGGGCCGGGAGACCTTCGGCACCGGACCCGCGCTCGCGGAACGGCTGCGCGCCGACCCCTACTTCACCGACCTGCTGCCTGCGCTGTTCGAGGTCCCCGGCGTCGGACAGCTCCTGGAGAACCACGAGTCCTGGAGCCGGACCGGGTTCGCGGGCTGGGGCGCGACCTTGGCCGAGCTCGCCGACGCGAAGGTGATCGAGCGGGACACCGTCCTGGACGGCTGCGTCTCCCGCCTGCTGCGCGGCGAACGCCCGGGCTCACTGCGCGCATTCGTCCGCCTGCACGACGCGATGGCGCCCACCGACGACGAGCTCGCCGCCCGCGTCGACTCCTATCTGCGGCTGCTTCCGGACGCGCCGTCGCCGGTGGCCGGCCTGGCCCAGGACGTGCTGCGTCGGCTGGACGCGGCGGACCGACTGGACCCGGAGCGCATCGCCGAGGCGGCCCGGAGCGTGCTGTTTCGTACCGAGAAGAAACTCGTCCGCACCCAACTCATCTGGCTGGGCCAGGCGATCAAGCGCCACCCGGATCACGCCGGAATGCTGCTGGCCACCGCGGGCACCGCTTTCGGGTCGGTCGCCGTCGACCTCCAGGAGCGCGCGCTCGCGCTGATCACCAAACACGTCGGCAAGCTCCCGGCCGACCAGGCCGCTCGCGTATACGACGAGGTGCGCGCGCAACTGTCGCTGCTCGGCGACGCGTTGCGTCCGGAGGCGGCGGCGCTGGTCGGCGAGAGCGCGGTCGTGGAGCCCGACCGGGGGATCGCCCTCGTGCCGCCGCCGGTGCGCGAGTTGCCGCCGCCGATCGGCTCGCTCGAGGAACTGGTCGAGGAACTCGCGGTGTTGTTCGCCCGCACCGACAACCCGTGGGTGAGCCCGCGTGGCCGCAACACCGACCCACTCGCGGTGGAGCGGATCGTCTCCGCGATGCTGCGCGAACACGAGCGCGACCGCGAGGCGTTGCACGCCGCGCTGCTTCCGCTCACCGAGCGGCACGCGCACATCATCGAACAGCAGTGGTTCATCCATCAGGTACAGGGCGCGGTCGGCGCGATGGTGGCCGCCGCCACCGGTTACGGCGGCTCCCGATCCGGCTGGTTCCGCAGCCTGTTCGGCAAGGGCACCGAGGCCTCCGACCACGACCTGATCCCCGGCTCCAGGGTGGACGTCGAGCGACTCGAACCGGTGCAGCGCTTCCTGCTCGCGCGCCTGTACGAGGTGGGCACCCGGCTGCGGACGCCGCGCGGCGGCCCGCACCTGGCCGAGATCGCCGACGCCACCGGCCTGGTGGACCCCGAGGCCCTCGTGGCGGGCCTGGAACGGTACGAGGTCTCCGGGCACAGCCCCTGGCGGCGCGACGTCGACCAGGCACTGCTGCGGCTGCCCGCCGAGATCGACCCCGCGGTGCTCGCCCGAGCCGGCCGGCTCACCTCGCCCGCCGGCCTGCGGGTGGCCCGAATGCTGGCCGCGGGCGGTCCGCCGGCCGGGTTCGTCGAGCGCCGGCGCTTCGCCCGGATCCACCGCGAGTTCTCGTATCGGGACCGGGACTGGACGCACTTCGACGGCCCGCTGGCCCTGATCGCCCCCGGTGACCCCGACACGCGGCCGCAGGGCACGGTGCCCGAGAGCGCGCTGCCCATGTACGACCTGTCCGACCCGGGTGCCGCCGCCCGCAGGCCGGGATGGTCCGAGAACACCGAGCCGGATCTGCACTGTTGGCCACTCGTGCTGCCCCGGGACCGCGACGTGCTCGGCGCGCATCTGGCGATCCGGACCCAGCGCGGGATCGACGGGCCCTGCCGAGGCGCGGAGATCCTGCCCGCGTTGGCCGAGTCGCACGGACCGCTCGGATCCGGCATCTCGCTGGCGCTGGCCTACGCGCTGGGCGCACAGGCGGCCGAGGATCGTACCGCCGCAGTGGACGCGCTGGTCACCCTGGCGGCCAGGGGCGACGCGTGGGACACCCTCGGGCTGGGCCGCGACATCGGCGAGGCGGTCCGTACCCGGGGTCTGAAGACCACGCGCGTGGTCGCCTCGTTGCGCGAGGCGTCCCGGGCCGGCGCGGGCGAGGCGGTGTGGGGCGTGTTGAGCGGCTTCCTGCCCGACCTGCTCGCCGGTACCAAGACCACGGGCCTCGCGGACGCGCTGGCGGTGGCCGCGGAGAGCGCCGCGGGCGGCGGCGCGCGGGCGGTGTCGATCGCGGGGCTGGACGCGCTGGCCGACCGCAAGGGAAGCTCCCGCGCGGTCACCGAGGCGAAGCGGTTGCGCGCGATCCTGGCCGACGGGGGCTGAGGGCACGACGGCCGAGCGTACGGTGGATGGGCGCCCGGCACGTGGGCGCCGGACGGGTCGAGGACGGCCCGTCCGGCGCGCCGCTCACAACTCGTCCAGATCCTTCACCCGGGCCAGCGTGACGCCGTCCGCGACCGGGAGCATCACCGGCTCGACCCTCGGGTCGGCCCGCACGTGTTCGTTGAAGGCGTGCACGGCCTCCGGCGTCGGGTCGCCGCCCGGCTTGAGCACCAGGCCGCTGTAGAGCACGTTGTCGACGATCAGCAGGCCATTGGGGCGCATCCGCGGGACCAGCGCCTCCCAGTAGGAGATGTAGCCGTCCTTGTTCGCGTCCAGGAACGCCAGGTCGATGTGCGGGTGCGAGGGCAGCGCGTCCAGCGTCTCCAGCGCCGGCGCGATGCGCAGGTCGATCCGGTCCTCCACGCCCGCCTCGCGCCACGCCTCGCGGGCGATCGCGGTCCACTCCTCGGACACGTCGCAGCACAGCAGTCGGCCGCCCTCGGCCAGGCCCTTGGCGATGCACAGCGCGGAATAGCCGGTGAACGTGCCGACCTCGACCGCGACCTTCGGCCGGACCACACCCGAGAGCAGGGTCAACAGCGCACCCTGTTCGGCGGGCACCTGCAAGCCGGCGAACCGGCCCATCTCCCTGGTCCGTTCGATCACGCCGCGCTGGACCTCGTCCGGTGCGATCGAGTGGTCGAGGACGTAGTCGTACAGCTCGGCGGTGACCTGCACCTGCTTGTCGAAGGACATTGCCTCAACTCTCCTCTGGTCGCGCGGGTGGACGCGCACGCTCGGGCGGCGCGGGGAACACGGTGTCCCAGGGCAGCAACAGGCCGAAGTCGTGGACCAGGAGCCGAAGTACCTCGTGGTCGTCCTTCAACTCGCGCTCCTCCCGGGAGCCGTCGCTGCGCACCACGGTCAACAGGCGGTCCTCGATGTACGCGCGCTCGTGCGGACCGCTGCGCTGCACTCGCAGGGTATGCCGGAACGGCGAGCTCGGATGCGTCGCGGCGTACCAGTTCGCCACCTCGAAGTCGACCGACTCGCGGCGCTCCAGGGTGAAGGCGTACACGGTGAACCAGCCCTGTCCGCCGTACACGGTCTGCAGCAGCCACAGATCGTCCTCGCGCACGAGCCGGAACCGCCAGGCTCCCTGCGGACTCGCCACGCCCGGCAGCAGCGGCAGCGGCTCCAACAGGCCGCCGCTGCCGAAGCCGACGTCGGCGATATAGGGGTGCGCCTCGCCGGGCACCTCGACCGCGAGCAGCGTGTGGGTCATCGGCCGGATCGCGTCCGAGCCCATCCGCACCCGCGCGGCCAACCGGGTGACGCCGAAGCCCAGCGCCTCCAACACCCCGGCGAACAGGAGGTTGTGCTCGAAGCAGTAGCCACCGCGTCCCTGGCGGACCAGCTTGTCCTCCAGGTCGGCCGGCGCCAGCGAGGGCACCCCGCCCAGGACGATCTCGACGTTCTCGAACGGAATGCCGACCACGTGCGCCAGGTGCAGCGAGCGCAGCGTGGCCCACGTGGGCGCCCGCTCGCCCGCCCAGCCGATGCGGGCGAAGTAGGCGTCGAGGTCCAGATGGTGCAGATGGCGCAAGAGCCGTCTCCTTCGGATCCGGGGCCGCAACTGGACCGATTCTCACACGCCCGCCGGCGCGGGCGGGACCGCTGCCGCGGCGCGCCACCCGATAGGTTCGGAACCGGTCGGGCCCGGTGTCGGCTCGACCGCCACACCCGCACGGCGTCACGTTCTCGGAGGTAGGTCATGAGCGAGCAGGAACCGGAGCAGCCGTCCGCGCAGGACGAGGAGCGGATCCGGGAACTGGCCGGGCGGTTGTTCGAGGCCGCGCGCACCGGCGACGCCGAGACGCTCGGCGGCTACGTCGACGCCGGCCTGCCGGTGAACCTGGCCAACGACCGGGGCGACACGCTGCTGATGCTCGCCGCCTATCACGGACAGGCCGACGCGGTACGCGCGTTGCTCGCCCGGGGCGCCGATCCGGACCGGGCCAACGACCGTGGCCAGACCCCGCTCGCGGGTGCCGTCTTCAAGAGCGAGCGCGACGTGGTCGCGGCGTTGGTCGCGGCCGGCGCCGATCCCGACGCGGGCACGCCGAGCGCGCGCGAGGCGGCCCGGATGTTCGGCAAGGAGGACATGCTTTCCCCGACCGGTGGGTAACAAATGGATGACCCTCCGTCAGTTTCCGCCTGCGTCAGGGCCGGCCGGACGTGAGGACACCGGGGGAGGCACGAACGATGTCCGAGCGACCCGCGATCCCGCGTCTCGATCTGGACGGATTCCCCAGCGGCGTGGGCCTGTTGCACCTGCGCTCGGATCTGCCCGAGGCGCTGGACGGGACGTTCTCCCCGTGGTGCGACCGGCACCACGGCGACCTGTTGCGGACGCCCGGTTTCCGTCGGGCCCGCCGTTTCGTGTTGTGCGGGGCGTTCGGCAACGGTGAGGCCGAGGCGGGGCCGCCGGCCGCGCGCCACCTGACGCTGTACGACCTCAAGCACGTCGGAGTGCTCGCCGCCGCAGGCGGTGGCGACGTGCACGACACCGCGGGCACCCCGCTGCCGCCCGAACTGATCGGCGCGATCACCTCGTCGCGTCTGGACTGCCGGGAGATCCGGCGCTGGCCGAACGTGTCGGCGGGCCGGCTCTTCCCGGCCGGCGACAAATTGCTGCACCTGACCGCGCACGGCTCGGGCACCGCGATGGGGCGCTGGCTGCACGAGGAGGCGGTCGCCGAACTGCTGCGCTCGCCCGGCGCGGTGGGGCTGCGCTGGTTCGACGCGGGCGAGGGGCTGCACGTGGTGCTGTGCGAGGTGAGCGGCCCGATGTGGCCGCTCCCCCCGCACGTGCCGCAGGATCTGGGGCCGGCGATGTGGAGCGGCTATCGCCAGGTCTTCGTCGCGGAGGGGTGAGCGGGCGGGCGCGAGGGGCGACCGCCCGGGAGTCACACCTGGGACATCACCACGTCGAAGCCCGCCGCGCGCAGGTCCGGGACGATGCGCGCGGCGTCGCCCTCGACGACCACCGCGAGTTCGTCGGGGCGCAGGTGGGTGCCGGCGGCGCGGTTGACCGCGTCCGCGTCCGTGGCCAGGATCTCGGCGTACTCGCGGGTGACGTGGTCGTCCGGCAGGTCGTGCACGATCGCCTCGATCAGCCGGCCGCCGATGCCCGCGGGGGTTTGCAGGTTGATCGGCATGCTGCCGAGCGAGTGGGCGCGGGTGGCGGCGAGTTCGTCGGGCGTGACGCCGTCGGCGTGCATCCGGCGGACCTCGCCGATCGCGTCCACGATCGCGGCGGCGGTCACCTCGGTGTGCACGGAGGAGGACACCGTGAACGCACCGGAGCGGCGCCCGTGGCCGAAGCTCGCGTGCGCGCCGTAGGTGTAGCCCTTGACCTCGCGCAGCAGGTGGTTGAGCCGGGAGCCGAAGGCGCCGCCGAGCACGTCGGCGAACAACTCGATGGCGATCAGGTCCGGGGTCGAGCGGGGGGCCGCGGTGTGCCCGATCCGGAGCACCGACTGCACGGCGCCGGGGCGGTCCACCACGATCGCCCGCTCGGTCGAGGGGGTGCCTGCGAACGTGGCCGGGTCCGCACGCGAGGTGGTGCCGCCGGCGCCCGCGAAGACGGTGCGGCCCAGTGCGGCCAGGTCGATCGTGTCCAGGTCGCCGACCACCGCGAGGGTGCCGGGTGCGGTCATCCGGCTCGCGTGGAAGGCCCGGATCGCCTCCGCGTCCAGCGCCTGTGCCGTGTCGGGAGTGCCGCCGAGCAGGCCGCCGAGGCGGCTGTCGGCGCCGAACAGGGCCCGACGGAAGGCGAGTCCGGCGCGGGTGCCGGGCTGGGCCCAGGAGGTCTTCATCGAGCGCACGTGGTCGGCGAGGAAGCGCTCGACGTCCGCGTCGGCGAACGCCGGCCGGCGAACCGCCTCGGCGATCAGGTCCAGGCCCGCGCCGAGCCGATCGGCGGGCAGGTCGAGGCCGACCTCCTGGGTCTCCCAGCCGCACGCGAGCCGCCATTGCGCGCCCAGCGCCTCGATGGCGAGCCCGAAGGCGTCCGCGTCGCGGTCCAGGCTGCCCTCGTCGAGCAGCGAGCAGGTGATCCGGGCCAGGCCGTCCAGGCCGACCGGTTCGTGCAGCGCGCCGCTCTCCATGACCAGTTTGCTCCAGGCCAGGCTGCGGCCGGGCAGGTGCGCGCCGATCACCTCGCCGCCGGCCACCGCGACCCGGCGCACCTCCGGGAAGCGGTACGGGCGCGGGTCCGCGCCGGCGGGTCGCTCGGCGACCAGGGTGTGGCGGGTCGCGACGTGCTCGCTCATGCGGCGGCCTCCGGCTCGTTCGTGTCGATGTCGGCACCGGCTTCGGCGGCCTCGGGCCGAAACTCCAGCACGATCCGGTTGTCCGGGTGCAGCAGTTCGCGGGCCACCCGGTGCACGTCCTCGGCGGTGACCGCGAGCAATTCGTCGAGGTGGTCGCGGATCGACTCCGCGTCGCCGAAGCGGGTGGTGAACCGGCCGATCGCGTCGGCCCGGCCGCCCGCGGTGGCCAGCTCGCGCAGCCAGTCGCCGGACAACACGGCCCGGACCCGGTCGAGTTCGGCCTCGGTCACCCCCTCGCGGGCGACCTGGTCGCAGACCGCGACGTAGGCGTCGAGCAACTCGCCCGGCTCGACGCCCTCACTGGGCGCGCACGAGCCCATCAGCACCGATTCGAAGTGCAGGTGGCCCCACGCGGACAGGAACGCGCCGGAGGCCTGGGCCAGATTGCGCGCGGTGACCAACTCGCGGTACAGCCGACTGCCCCGGCCGCGGCCCACGGCGGTCGCGAGCACGCTGGAGGCGGCCGCGTCCGGGCTGCCGAAGCGTGGCGCGCGGTGGCACAGGAACAGGCGCGGCGCGGGCACGTCCCGGTGCACCCGCACGTGCCGGCCGGTCCCGAACCGGGGCGGCAGCGGCGCCGGGGTGGGCTGCGGGAACGAGCCGCGCGGGGCGATCCCGCCGAAGTACCGCTCGGCCAGGGCGACCACGTGCTCGGGCCGCACGTCGCCGACCACGGTCAGCACCGCGTTGTCCGGCGCGTAGTAGGTCTCGTGGAACGCGGTGAAGTCGGCGAGTTCGGCGCTGTCCAGCTCCGCCATCGAGCCGATCGTGGACGTCGCGTACGGGTGCCCCTCGGGGTAGGCGAGGGCCATCATCTCCTCGCTCCAGGTCCCGTAGGGCACGTTGTCGTAGCGCTGCCTGCGCTCGTTCTTGACCACCTCGCGCTGGTTGTCCAGGGTCTCCTGGGTCAGCGCGAGCGAGCCCATTCGGTCGGCTTCGAGCCACAGCGCGAGTTCGAGCTGCCCCGAGGGCACCGTCTGGTAATAGTTCGTGCGGTCCGCGCTGGTGGACGCGTTGATGCCGTCGCCGCCGCAGCCCTCGATCGCGGCGAAGTGACCGCCCTTGTCCACGTGCGCGGAACCCTCGAACATCAGGTGCTCGAAGAGGTGGGCGAAGCCGTGCTTGCCCTCGACCTCGTGCCGCGAGCCCACGTCGTACCAGAGGTTGACCGCGGCGAGCGGCACCGTGCTGTCGGGGCAGACCACCACACGCAGACCGTTGTCGAGCCTGGTCCGGTGCAGGGCCCACGGGAAGTGGGCGGAAGTCGACGGCACGTCGGGTTCCTCCAGGGGTTCGCGGCGCTCGGTGACGGATCGCCATTGTTCCAGGCGAACGCGGCGAGCGGGCGCACCCCGTACGCGCGACGACCATCCGCCCGGGTGTGCTCACCGGGGGATGGTCGTCGTGGGGCGTCGCCGGGTGGGCGGCGACGGCCGCGCGCGGCGCGCGGGTTACTTGACGAGCGCGGCGAACTTCGCCAGCGACTCGATCAGCGCCTCCTGGGTGGCCTTGGTGACCTTGCCGGCCATCATCTGCACCGCGCCGCCCTTGACCTCGGACTCGATCCGCAACACCGAGCCCTCGCCCGCGGCCTCGACGATGAAGACCTCGGTCATGATGACGCCCATCGGGCCCTTGCCGTCCAGAGCCAGCGACTTGCCCGCCTCGACGTCCTTGATCGTCCACTTGATGTCCGCCGGGAAGCCCATCAGCTTCATCTTCTCGTCGTACGTCACGCCGGCTTCGAGCTTCTCCGGGGCGCCGTTCGGAAACTCGACGTGCGGGACCATCCACTCGCCGAAGACGCTGTAGTCGGTCAGCTTCGCCCACACGGCCTCGGGGCCGGCAGCGATCTCGACCTGCTCGTTGATGACGGGCATGCGTGTGTCCTAACGGTCTTTGAGCTGCGGGAGCTTGCGGCTCGGAGCATGGAGTCCTCGGAACGTACCGCCGTTATGTGACACAGTCAATGGTGTCGACGAGCGTAAAGAGAACGTGTTCTAGTTCTGCTGTCACCCCGGTTGGCTAGTCTCGGGCGCTATGACAGGCACGTTGCCGGGCATGCCGCCCGGGGCCGATGGCGGGGCCGGGGGAGGGGCCGTTCTCGAAGCCGTTCTGGAGCGCATCACCTACCAGAACGACGAGAACGGCTGGACCGTCGCCCGAGTGGACACCGGCCGGCACGGCACCGAACTGCTCACCGTGGTCGGCGCGCTGCTCGGCGCCCAACCGGGCGAGTCGATCCGGATGCGCGGCCGCTGGGGCAGCCACCCGCAGTTCGGCAAGCAGTTCCAGGTCGATTCGTTCAGCACCGTGCTGCCGGCCACCGTGCAGGGCATCCGGCGCTACCTCGGCTCGGGACTGATCAAGGGCATCGGCCCCAAGACCGCCGACCGGATCGTCGAGCATTTCGGCGTGCGCTCGCTCGACGTGATCGACGAGGACGCCACGCAACTCATCCAGGTGCCCGGCCTGGGCCCCAAGCGGACCAAGCTGATCGCCGCCGCGTGGGAGGAGCAGAAGGCGATCAAGGAGGTGATGGTCTTCCTCCAGGGCATCGGCATCTCCACGTCACCCGCCGTGCGCATCTTCAAGGAGTATGGCGACGCGTCGATCACCGTCGTGCGCACCGAGCCGTACCGGCTGGCCGCCGACGTGTGGGGGATCGGCTTCAAGACCGCCGACGCGATCGCCAAGGCCGTCGGGATACCGCACGACGCGCCGCAGCGGATCAAGGCCGGATTGCAGTACACGCTGTCCGAGGGCTCGGACAGCGGCCACTGCTACCTGCCCGCCGACGTCCTGGTGGCCGAGGCGGTGAAGATCCTGGACGTGCCCTCCGACCTCGTAGTGCGCTGTTTGAACGAGTTGGTGGGCGAGGACGGGGTGGTGTGCGAGGAACTGCCCGGGCCGGTCACCGTCTCCGGCACCCAGGGCGATCCCGTCCAGGCGGTCTACCTGGTGCCCTTCCACCGCGCCGAACTCTCGCTCGCGGGCCGGGTGCGCGCCCTCCTGGGCGCGCGTGAGGACCGGCTGGCCGCGTTCGCCGAACTGGACTGGACCCGGGCGCTGGCCTGGCTGCGCGCCCGCACCGGCACCGCGCTGGCGGCCGAACAGGAACAGGCCGTCCGGCTCGCGCTGACCAGCAAGGTCGCGGTGCTCACCGGCGGCCCCGGCTGCGGCAAGAGCTTCACCGTGCGCTCCGTGGTCGAACTCGCCCGTGCGCGCGGGGCCAAGGTGATCCTGGCCGCGCCCACCGGCCGGGCGGCCAAGCGGTTGGCCGAGTTGACGGGGTGTGAGGCGGCCACCGTGCACCGCCTGTTGCAGCTCCAGCCGGGCGGCAACGCGGCCTACGACCAGGACAAGCCGCTGGACGCGGACCTGGTCGTGGTCGACGAGGCCTCGATGCTCGACCTGCTGCTGGCCAACAAGCTGATCAAGGCGATACCGACCGGCGCGCACGTGCTGTTCGTCGGCGACGTCGACCAGTTGCCCAGCGTGGGAGCCGGCGAGGTGCTGCGCGACCTGCTCGCCGCCGAGCGGGTGCCCCGGGTCCGGCTGACGCAGATCTTCCGCCAGGCCCAGCAGTCCGGCGTGGTGACCAACGCGCACCGGATCAACGCCGGCCGGCCGCCGATCACCGACGGCCTGACCGACTTCTTCCTCTTCCCCGCCGAGGAGACCGAGGACGCGGCCGGCCTCACCGTGGACGTGGTGGCCCGCCGCATCCCGCGCAGATTCGGCCTGGACCCGCGCCGCGACATCCAGGTGCTCGCCCCGATGCACCGGGGCCCGGCCGGCGCCGGCGCGCTCAACCTGCTGCTCCAGCAGGCCCTGACCCCCGCCCGCGAGGGCCTGCCGGAGAAGCGCTTCGGCGGGCGCACGTTCCGGGTCGGCGACAAGGTCACCCAGATCCGCAACAACTACGACAAGGGCGCGAACGGCGTCTTCAACGGCACCGGCGGTGTGGTGATCGCACTCTCCCCCGAGGAGCAGAAGCTCGTGGTGCGCACCGAGGAGGACGAGGAGGTCGACTACGACTTCGCCGAACTCGACGAGTTGTCGCACGCCTACGCGGTCACCATCCACCGCTCACAGGGCAGCGAGTATCCGGCGGTGGTGGTCCCGGTCACCATGGGTGCCTGGATGATGCTCCAGCGCAATCTGCTCTACACCGCGATCACCCGCGCCAAGCAACTCGTGGTCCTGGTCGGATCGCGGCGCGCGCTCGGCCAGGCGGTGCGTACCGTCTCGGCCGGCAAACGGTTCACCGGGCTGGCGCACCGGCTGAGATAGCACCGCCCCGGGCGGATCGCCGGCCGACAACGCGAAGCGCCGCCACCCCGGAGGGTGACGGCGCTTCGCGTTGTTCGTCGCGGTACGGCTAGCGGATCATCCGCAGGCCGATGCGCTCGACGCCCTTGCGGGCCATCGCCATCGCGGGGACGAGCAGCGCCAGGGTGACCTGGGTGGTGGCGCCCATGTTGAGCATCCACTCGCTGCCCGGCGCGTCGGCGGCCCAGGCGATCAGGCAGCTCATGCTCAGACCGATGCCGGCCATCACCAGGATCGCCATGTTGCCCTGCGGCTTCGGGTACTCGATCCGGCTCACCATGAGCCCGGACACGGCCACGATCAGCACCGCGGCGGGCGTGAACGGCAGGTCGAGCAGCACGATCGAGACGACCGTCATCGCGGCCATCGGGATGGGCATGCCCTGGAACACCCCGGGACGCCCCGGGGTGGTCGCGAATCTCGCCAGCCGCAGTACACCCGCGATCAGCACCGACAGCGCCACCAGGACGGCTGCGGGCGCCTGCCCGGTGTTCAGCGGCACGGCCGCCCAGGTGACCACGAAGAACGCCGGTGCGACGCCGAACGTGATCACGTCCGCGAGGTTGTCCAACTGCGCGCCGAGCGAGGACATCCGCAGCTTGCGCGCCACCATGCCGTCGCACAGGTCGCACAGCGCGCCGATCAGCATCAGCACCACGGCCGCGGCCATGCTCCGCTCGGCCGACACACCGACGTCGCCGCCGCGCT
Source organism: Embleya sp. NPDC025285 (assembly GCF_055558835.1). Classification (NCBI taxonomy): domain Bacteria; kingdom Bacillati; phylum Actinomycetota; class Actinomycetes; order Kitasatosporales; family Streptomycetaceae; genus Embleya; species Embleya sp. NPDC025285. Next base: position 141,441 of record NZ_JBVHLU010000006.1, on the reverse strand, counting down.
GCGCCATGACCGAACAGGCGAGGAAGTAGATCGCCATGAAGCCACTCGCCGCGTTACCCAGCGTGAGTACGTCCGCGACCGAGATCCGCGCGGACAGGCACGCCTGCGGATCGTCCTCGACCGGGGTGCCCAGAATGTTCAGTTCGGGGGCTTCCAGGTCGGCCGTATCGTCGTAATCAGTCCCGGTCAAGACGTGTCTCTCCCGCCGTTGTCCGTTGTCCCACGGTCACCGCGGGCTCGACGCCCGGCGGCAGGTACACGTCCACGCGCGAACCGAACCGGATCAGCCCGATCCGGTCGCCGCAGGCGACCTCGGTACCCGGCTCCAGGTACGGCACGATCCGGCGCGCCACGGTGCCGGCGATCTGCACCAGCTCCACGTCGCCGATCGCGGTGTCGAAGATCCACACAACGCGTTCGTTGTGCTCGCTTTCCTTGTTGAACGCCGGGACGTACCCGCCGGCCTTGTGCTCCACGGACTTCACGACGCCGTCGAGCGGCGCACGGTTCACGTGCACGTTCAACGGACTCATGAACGTCGCGATCCGAGTGCGGCCGTCGGGCCAGGCGTCGATGCTCTGGACCACACCATCGGCCGAGGCGATCACGCCATCGGTGGGGATGGTGCGCTCCGGGTCACGGAAGAACCACAGCATGCCACCGGTGAGCGCCAGCGTCGGCACGGCCGCGAAGGCCCAGCGCCGGTTACGCAGTGCTGCCAAGCCGGTCAACGCGCCGGTCACAGCCGTCGGCACGAGCCAGGGAGAAGCTCCCTTGGCCAGGCGCGGCCGCTGCCTCTGCGCGTACCCCGCCGATGCCGGCGAGGGGGAATCGTCACTCATCGAGAACCTTTGTCGGGGGGCGTGCCCGTCGGTAACGGGCGGCACTCGGCGGATGCTACCTAGACGGAGGGCCATCGCGCTTCCGGCGGTGATCGCTCCTGGCGTGCCGGTCCCGCCCAAAACAGCGCAATTCGGACGCTGTTCGAGCTTTTTTCGGCCGTGGAAGCGGTTGCCCGTGTCCACAAGGTTGCCCTCCGCGCATGCCTGCTGTGAAGAGGCCCCAGGTCCGCTCCCCGTACGCGGTCCGTGGCATCGATCACGTTGGCCGTAGCGTCCCGTCGGCGCGTGTCGCATGACACCGCCTAGGGCGGATCGTCACAAAAACGTGACACGGCGGTGGGTCGGTGAACCCACCGCCGTACCTCAAGGGTAAGCGCGCTTGTGTGACGTTCCGTCAGTCGGGCCGCGAAACGAGCCCCACCATCGTGCCCGGCCGCTCTCCGGTGGGCTCGGCGTCGAGCACGGTGGGCACCCCGCGCACGATGGTGGCCCGTACGCCGGCCGGCCCCCGGGTGAACCGCCACGACCCGTCCGGGTTGTCGTAGCGCTTCTCCTCGGGCCGCACCTCGATCTCGTCGAGCGCGAACACCACCAGGTCGCCGGCCAGGCCCGGCGCGATCACGCCCCGGTCGCCCAGGCCGAAGAAGCCCGCGAGCTTGCCGGTCAGGTTGTGGACCGCCTCCTCGACCCGCATCAGGCCGGTGTCGCGCACGTACCGGGTGAGCAGGTACACGTTTTCGCCCGAACCGCAGAAGAGCTGCAGGTGCGCGCCGGAGTCGTTGATGTTGGTCAGCGTGTGCGGCTCGTTGAACAGGCCGGCCACGACCGGCTCGTCGAACGCGTCGGGGATGCCGCGCAGGCAGGACAGGATGCCGTTGTCGCCGATCCAGGTGGCCAATGCGTCGGAGATGTGCAGTCCCTCCCGGTCCGCGTACTCCTTGAGTGAGATGTCCAGTGGGCCGTGGCCGGTCTCGGAGATCGCGAAGATCAGCGACTCGGGGCGATCCAGTCGAGATGTCGACGACGAGACCCGGTTGTCCCAGTCCTCGCGGGCCTGCGCCCGCCACTGCGGATCGGCCAGCGTGGCGAGCTTGGTCTCGGCCGGACCGTTGATCCAGTGGTTCCAGGCGGCCACTCGCTGGAAGGTGAGCGCGCGCTCGAAGTTGAAGAACGGCTCCAGCGGCTTATGCGGGACATTGGGCCAGAAGTCCACGCCGTCCGCGCGCAGCCGGCGATGCAGCGCGATGGTCTGTTCCCGCAGGTAGTCCTCACGCACGGTGGACGGGATGGCGGTCCATTGGGCGCGGATCCCGCGCGGCTTGCAGATTCGGGCGAATCGCTCCACATCGGCGTCGATGCTCTCCGGCTCGTTGAACCGGGTGATCACCTGGAGCGTCGCGCCGGGATGCCGGGCGAGTACGTCGGCGAGCGCCTCGAACTCGTCGTCCTCGGCCAGCCGGGTCGGCACCGGCTCGAGGTAACGGTCCTTGTCGAACACATTGGTCGACAAACCGATTGCTCCATGAGTCAACGACTCGTCGAGCAGTGCGGCCATCTCGGCGATCTCCTCCGGCGTCGCCGCGCGCGACCAGGACGCCTCGGCGCCCATCACCGTGGTGCGCAGGGTCAGGTGCCCGACGAATCCGGCCACGTTGACCGCGACGGCTTGGCCCTTGACCGCGCTGCTGTACTCCGGCCAGCGCTCCCATGTCCACGGCACCTTGTCCTGGAAGGCGGAGAGCGGGAGGTCCTCGAGGAAGCAGAACAGGTCGAGCACGGGTCCGCGCGCGCTCTCCCGCAGGGGTGCGACCGACATGCCGCAGTTGCCGAAGACGACCGTGGTGGTGCCGTAGGCGGGCAGTGGGTCCAGGTCCGGGTTCCACCACATGGCGCCGTCGACGTGCGTGTGGGCCTCGATGAAGCCGGGGGCGACGTAGGCGCCGGCCGCCTCGACGACGCGCTCGGTGCCGCCGTTCGGGGCCAGGTCGGGGGCGACCTCGACGATCACCCCGTCCGTGATCCGCACGTCGGCTCGGATCGGGGCCGCCCCCGTTCCGTCCACGACGGTTCCTCCGCGTACCAGCAGATCGGCCATGGGCTGTTCTCCCTATTACTTGTGCCGGAATCACGAATGCCGGATCGGCGCGGCCGATTCAGGGCGGGCGAGTGCCGGCGGCGAGTCTCGGGGACGGGCGCGCTCCTCGGGATTTACGTTACGTGTTGTAACTTAACCTGGTGAACTATTCAAGGGGAGTGTCGGGTTGGAAGGGGGCATGGGCGTCGGGCCCGAGCCGGAGTCGACCGGAGCGGGCTCGGCCGGGCATGACGAAGCCCGATCCCGCCGCGTGGCCGGAACGCGGTGGATCGGGCGTGGTGGGTCGGGCGTGGTGGGTGTTTCCGGGGTCGCTGTGTCGACCCGCCTGCCGGACCCGCCGGTGCCGTGTCGGGTCAGGCGGGGGGAATCGGGCGGCGGACGCTCTCGAAGATCCGGGCGAAGCCGTCCTTGCCGTGGCCGGCCGCCACCTGGCGGTCGATCAGGGTCTGCACGGCGGCGACCACGTCGGTGCCGACGCCTTGGTCGCGGGCGGCCTCGGCGATGGTGTCGACGGCCGCCTTGTTGAAGTCCAGGCTCTGTACCTCGGTGGTGTAGTCGCCGCTGTCGTAGTACTCGGCGTGGTACGGCAGGGCCGAGAGCATCGCGTCGATCCAGGGTCCGGCCATCGCCACGAACTCGGCCGCCGCAACGCCCTCGCTCGCCACCATCGCGGCGCCCTGCGCCACACCGGCGAACATCGAGTACATCGACCCCAGCAGGGCCAGGTCGTACAGCGACGCCAGGCCCGCGTCGGTGCCGAACCAGCGAGCACCGCCGAGCAGTTCCAGCAGCTCGCGGTGGGTGTCGAAGCCCTCCCGCGAGCCGCTGTACAGCAGTGACGCGACCGGCAGGCCGATCATCTCCGGGGTCGCCATGATCGCGCCGTCGAGGTAATGAATGCCGTGCTCGACGGCCCAGGCCGAGGTCTGTCGGGCCTGCTTCGGGGTCACCGTGGTCACGTTGACCACCAGTCGGCCGGCCAGCGCGTCGACGAGCGGGGTCAGTGTGCCGCGTACCGACTCGTCGTCGAGCAGACACACCACGACCACCGGCGACGCCTCGACGGCGGCGACCGGGTCGGCGGCGAGGGCGACGCCCTTGGCGACCAGGGAATCGGCCCGGCCGGCGGTGCGGTTCCAGACGGTGGTGGGGTGGCCGCCCCGATGGATCGTGTCGGCGATCGCCCGACCCATCGCGCCCAGGCCGAGGACGGTCACGGGGGTCCGGTGCTGCTCGCTCACAGGGTTTCTCCAAGCTTCGAAGGGGTGGGGCAGGCGTGGTGTCCGCCGCTGACACCATGCTTGACCGGCACACTCCTTCCTACAAGTACCTACTAATAAGTCAGGTACTGGCAAATAGGTAAGCATCCTGCTCAGAGGCGGAATCGAAAGCCCGGCAACCCGGCCATGCGTTTAGCCGGCCCGATACGCGGACATTCGTGCTGTTCGTACGCGGGCGTCCGAGTCGACCTCCGCGACCCACGCGAGGAGCGACGAACATGGCGAGCAAGTACGTGCGTACCGTCGGCGCGCTCTCGATCGCCGCCGCGCTGGCCCTGACCTCGGCGGCGTGCAGCGACGACAACGACGGCAACGGAGACGGCAAGTCGGTGCCCACGGCGGCGATCTCGTCGGCGCTGAACTCGGCGGGCTCGGAGGCGAGGGACGCGCTGTCCTCCGCGAGCGCCGCGGCGGCCTCGAAGCTGAAGGAGATCAAGGGCGGCCTGGACGCGACGGCGGACGCCTCGGTCGGGTCGATCCGGGCCGACGGCGACCGCACCGTAGCCGAGGTCACCGTCGTCAACAACACCTCCAAGACCGTCGACTACACGCTCTCGGTCGAGTTCCGCGACGCGGGCGGCAAGCTGCTGGACACGATCGTGATGAACATCGACGACGTCGAGGCGGGTACGCAGGCCAAGGGCACCGCGAAGAGCAATCGGAAGCTGACCGACCCGAACAAGGCGGAGATCGGCCACGCGGTCCGGCACTGAGCCGGGGCGGCGGGTGAGGTTCCCGGCCGCATGGTGAGCGGCGCGGCGGCCGACCGGAGAGCGGGGACGTCGACGAGTTCGTGAGCCGGCTCGCCGCCGCCCGGGGCCGAATCGGGGGATCTCCCCACGTCCCGGGAACCCCGATCCGCATTTCGCCCGGCCGCCTTTTCCCGTCCATCCGAGCCCGGCACAATCGCCGCCATGGCGATCGTCGAGACCCGCAGTACCGCACGCGTGCGGCTCAAGGCCGCCGTGTCCGGATTCCTGTCCGGCGGGGTGATCGGCGTCGCGCCGGCCTGCTTCGTGGTCGGGGCGATTCTCGAACGTTGGCTCGTGGCGGCGATCGGTGTGGCGCTGTTGGTGCTCAACGTGATCGTCGTCTCCGTCGCGGGTCGCCTCCACCGGGCACGGAACCCGCGCACGCCGGCCCGGACCGCGCTGGCCGTGATCGAGAGTCGCCGGGCGATCAGCGGCGAGTCGGCCAACGTGCCGGTCGAGTTCGTGCTGACGGTGGCACCGGACGAGCGGTCGGCGTACCGGGTCGAGACGCGCCAGGACATCAACCTGGTCGACATCCCCGACTACCGGCCACGCGATGTCGTGGTGGTGCGGTACCGCCCCGACGAGCCGTGGGACGTCGAGATCGTCACCGAGCCGACCGAGGCGTGGGCACGCCGGGCGGCGACCGAATCGGTGGACTCCGCCCCGGAGTCCGCGTTGCTCGCCGGCCCCAAGGACGAGGGCTCGTTCTGCCTGCTCGGCACGCTGGGCCTGCTGCTGGGCGCCGCGCTCGTGGTCCTGCCGTTTCGCGCGGACCTGTTCGCCGCGGTCGACGAGTCCACGACGACGTCCTCCTCGTCCTCCACGACCACGACCACGACCATGTCCGACGGCTTCTCGTGGCCGACGACCTCGACGACGACCTCGACGACGACCTCGACGGTCAGCGGGACGGCGAGTTCGGAGGCGATGCTGAGCGATGGCGAGATGCGGCGCGCGGCCGAATCGCTGATCAAGGGGATGCGCACGAGCAGCGCCGCCGAACTCACCATCGAGGAACACGTCATGGCGGTACGCGGCATCCTGGGCACTCCGGCCGCGCCCGGGACGGCGATCGACCTGAACGCCGTCCCCTACGAACGCCTGCCCGGCCTGGTCGGCGTGGCCCGGACCAAACTCGGCATCACCAATCCCACCTCCTGGCGCATCACCTTCGAGCCCGCCCCGAAGCCCGGCGTGCTCACCATCCACGTCTCGGTCACCGACGCCGAGGGTGCCAAAGCCTCCCTGGAAGCCGACGCCCAGGCCAGGATCACCGTCCGCCACCCCCGCTGACCACCGCCCGGCCCGCATCGCCCGCGAGCCCGTGCGCGGGCTACATCCGGGACATGGTCAGCAGGTCGCCGCTGCCGTAGCCGGGGATCACCTGTTCGTAGGTTTCGTAGGGGTTGGTGACGTCGAAGATGCGCGGGTTGTCGAACTGGACGTAGAGGGTGCGGCGGCGGGCCGTGCCGGTGGCGGCGGGGCCGGCGTGCAGGCCGCAGCCCATGTGCACGGTCACGTCGCCCGGTTCGGTGGTGATGCCGACCACCGGCAGGTTCTCCCACTGGGCCGGCGTATACCGCTCGTGCGCGACCGTGCCCCAGGAGCCGGCCAGCGCGTACAACTGCGAACTGTCCTGGCTCACCGCGTCCAGGCGGATGCCCACGTGCACCCGCGGACACGTGATCGGACAACCGCCGAGCGCGCAGTCCTTGTGCCAGGGCAGGTCCGGGACGGACAGCGGTTCGGGCGCGGTGCCGAACTCCTTGAGAACCGCGATCTGTCCGGAGTCGCGGTCGGTCACCGCGACCACGTCCTGACCCGCCAGGCCGCACAACATGCGCACCGTCGGGTCGTCGGCCAGCGCGGCGATCCGCGGCGAGCGCATGCCCAGATAGGTCAACCGGTACGGCGAGCGCAGGCCGTTGGGGCCGTCCGCCCACAGCGACCCGCGGTCGCCCTCGCGGCACAGGCCCCGGATCCGGTCCACTTCGCCCGCCAACTCCTCGACCCGGTCCGCGTCGAAGACCTGACGCACCACCAGGTAGCCGGTGGCGCGCAGGAAATGCGCCATGTCGTCCGGCTCGTCCCGGGTGGTGAAGTCGCGGTGCAGGTCGATCGGACGATCGGCGAGGTCGCGCAGGTCCAACGTCTCGGGGTGATAGATGGGGGTGCCCGAGTACATGCAGCGGATGGCCGGCTCCCACACGTCCCAGTCGGCGAACTCGCCGCGCACGAACCGCACCGCGTGCGACTCGACCAGCCCCCGACTGGTGCGCAGCTCGTAGAGGTAGTCCTGCCACGCGCCGGATTCGAGCTCGACCACCAACTCGGCGTCCGCGCTCACCCCGGGCACGATCCGCACCTCGCCGCGATCCTCGACATAGCTGTACGCCTGGCCGTTGGGCATGCACAGCGCGATCGGGGCCCGGCCGGCCACGTCCCACGCGACCCGCTCGCCGAGACCGCCCTCCAGCCGGCGTGGCAACTCCACACGATGGAACGACTCGAAGCACACGACAGGCCAACCCAACACACTGAACGTGCCGCGGTCGGCGTCGTGCGCCACCGCCGATCCGGCGCCCGAAATCCCCATTGCCCCGTCCTCCCCGTTCCGCACCCGGCACACCGGCCGGGTCGTCACCAACGGTAGGCAAACAGCGTCAGAACAGCGTCAGAGCAGCGCGAAAGCGCAAGGTGACAGCCAGTCAGCGAAGCGGGGAGGTGCCGGTGTCCAACGGCTCACCGAGCAATCGCACGGCGTCCCCGAGTGTTCGCTCAGCGTGCCCGGGCAGCCCCAGTTCGACGCATCGGGCGTACGCGGCCTCGAACTGCGCGCGGGCCGCGACCCCGTCGCCGACGATCGCGGCCAGCCCGCCGAGCACCCGGCGCACCGGGCCGAGCGAGGAGCCGGTCCAGTCCAGATGTTCAGCGTACGGGGTCAGCGCCTCGCTCACGAGCAGCCCGCGTTCCACATCGCCCAGTTCGATCGCTACCTCGCCCAGCCGCATCAGCGACCCGGTCCACAACAGGTCCACCGGTATCGTCGCGAAGCCCGGCACACACAACGTGTGGAACTCCTCGCGCGCCGACTTCGGATCGGCCGACGCGGACGCCGCCCAGCACGCCTGCACCCGCCACCACGACACGTCCCGCGACCACCCGGCGGCCACCCCGGTCCGGCGCGCCATCATGCCCAACCGGCCCTGCTCCCAGCGCACCGCCAGGATCTGCGACAGGTTGAACGAGCGCACCGCCTCGCGCGGCAGCGCCGACCGCCGGGCCAGCCGCAGCGCCTCGGCCAGCACGTCGCTCGCCCGCGCGGTCCGCCCGCGCAGCAACTCCAGGCCACAGCGGTAGATCAGCACCTCCCACGTGAACCACGGGTGTCGCAACCGCCGGGCCACCCGCTGCGCCTGCGCGTACTCGCGCTCGGCGGCCGGGATCGACCCGCACACCACCAGGTCGTAGGCCTGGTTCAAGTGGCTGCGGAACAGCGACTCCTGATCCCCGGTCAGCCCGGAGAGCACGGTCAACTCGCTGCTCATCCGCAGCCGCTCGTCGACCAGGTCCGGCCCGGACGCGGCCAGGTGATGCGCCTCCAGGCCCTGCGCCAGCGCGTCGTGCGAGCCCGATTCGCGGGCCGCGTCCAGCGCCTCGTAGAGCATGGTCAGCCGGGCCTCGCGATCGTGCCCGAAGGTGAGCGCCACCGCGAGCGCGGCCAGCAGCAGCGAGCGAAGCGCGTTGTCGGCGGGCAGCCCGGACGCGATCGGCAACGCCGCCAGCGCCTCGCGCAACAGCGCGACCAACTCCAGGTCCACGCCCACCTGATAGACCTGCCCGAGGCGGACCATGGCCAGCGCGACCCGGCCCAGCCGGCGCGGATCGGCCAGCGCTCGGGCCTCCTCCGCGGCCCGACGCAGCACCTCCCGGCAGCGCCGATCGCCGCACCGATCCAGCGCCGCGCCGCGCGAGAGCAGCAGGTCGCAGCGGGTCTCCGGGGCCGGATCGCTCACCATCGGCAACACCTCCAGCGCCTGCCGGTAGTGCTCGGCGGCGACCTCGAACGCGCCGCCGTCCCGCGCCTCGTCGCCCGCGCGCCACGCGTAGTCCAAGGCGCGCCGGGCCTCGCCGAACCGGCAGGCCAGCCGGAAGTGGTGGGCCAACTCCGGCAGATGCGCGTCCCGGTCGCCGCGGGCCTCCAGGGCCAGACCGACCTTGCGGTGCAGTTGCAGCCGACGCGCGGTGGGCAACTCCTGGTAGAGCGTGGAGCGCACCAGCGCGTGGACGAAGGTGAAGCGGCCCGGACGATCGGTCTCCTCGGCGCGCACCACGTGGGCGCGCTCCGCGTCGTCGAGGGCGTCCACGACGGTGTCGAATCCGCCCGGGTGCACCGCCGCGACCAGGTCGATGTCGAAGGCCGGGCCGACCACGGCGGCCACGGTGAGGGCCTCCAGGGTGGACTGCGGCAGGCCCAGGAGCCGCTGCCGGAGCACGTTGCGCACCCGGCGCGGGACGTCCGCGGGCACGCTCTTGCCCAGCGCCGACCAGTCGCTGACATCCGCCCACTGGCGCAGCAACTCGGTGGCCAGCAGCGGATTGCCGTCGCTGAGCTCGCGCAGCACGTGTGCCCGTACACCCTCGGCGCGCGGCGGCAGCGGGCCGGCCAGCACGTGCGCGAGTTCGACCAGGGCCGCCACGTCCAGGCCGCCCAGCGGCACGTGCACGGGGTGCAGGTCGCGGTAGAGGTCGGCGATCAGCCGGGTCATCGGATGCACCGAGCCGAGTCCGGTGTCGCGGTAGGCGATCACCATCACCGCGCGGGTGCCGACCAGCGCCCGCGCCACGTGCCGCAACATCAGCATGGTCGAGGTCGAGGACCAGTGCACGTCGTCGAGCAGCAGCACCAGATCGCGCTCGGTCGCCGCGTGCCGGAACACCCCGGCCACCGCCTCGAACAGCCGGTAACGCTCGGTGTCCGAGTCGGGCGGGCCCTGAGGCTGGATCAGGCCGGCCGGTTCCAGCGGCAGTTCGGGCAGGAGCCGGTGCAACTCGCCGCCCAGGTCGCCGACCCGCTCGCGCAACTCCTCGGCCGCGACCTCGGCGAGATGCGCGCGCAACATCGTCACGAACGGTTGGAACGGCGCGGCCACGCCCTCGTCGCTGCGCCCGGTCAGCACCAGCGCGTCGCGGCCGGCCCGGGTGGCGAACTCGCTCAACAGGAACGACTTGCCGATCCCGGCGTCGCCGCTGACGAGCAGTACGCGCGAGCCGACCTCGGCCCGCACGGACTCCTCCAGCAGGCGCAACTCGGCCGAGCGGCCCACGATCGGCCCCGGCGCGCCGTGCGGGAACACGTCGTGCGCCGAGCGGGTGGGGGCCGGAGCGGGCGGCGCGTCCCCGCCGGGCGTGGGCGACGCGAAGCGCGCGGCGGGCGCGGGCACCGGCAGCGGTTGCGGCGTGGCGTCGCCGAGCAGGCGCAGGAAGGCCGACTCGGTCTCCGGCGACGGCCCCACCCCCAACTCGGTGTTGAGCAGCCGTCGACATCGTTCGTACGCGCGCAGCGCCGCCGCCCGGTCGCCGCCGGCCGCGTGCGCGGTCATCAGCAGGCGGTGGCTGCTCTCTCGAAAGGGGTCCAGGTCGACGAGTTGGGCGGCCCGGGTCACCGCCGCGTCGGCCCGGCCCAGGTGCAGTTCGGTGGTCACCGACACGGCGAGCGCGCGCAGCCGGGCCGAGCGCCAGCGGGTGCGCCGCTCGTTGACCCAGTCGCCGTCCTGTCCGGGCAAAAACGGCAGCGCCAGGATCTCGTGCGCGTCGTGGGCCCGGGATCGGGCCTGCGCGAACGCGCCGTGCACGGCGAGCGCCTCGGCCTCGATCAGCGCGCTCTCGGCTGCCTCCACGTCGACCTCGGTGCCCTCGGGCAGGGACAGTACGTAGCAGCCGGCCCGGTGGCGCAGCACCGAGGACGCGTCGTACCCGGCCTGGCCCAGGAAGCCGCGGACCCGGCTGAGCACACCGCGCAGCGCGCCCTCCCACGACTTGGGCGCCTGCTCCGGCCACAACAGCGCGGCCAACTCCTCGCGCGGCACCGGATGCCGGCGGCCCAGGGCCAGCGCGGCGAATACGAGTTGGGCCTGCGGTCCGCCCAGGAGATCCTCCGCGGCGCGGCCCGCGGGGCCGTCTACGCAGACATGGCCGAGAACACGTACCCGGACCACCATGTGACGGACCCCCCTCCTGCTGTCGTCTTCGCGACAACCGATTCCCCGGCGCCTGTCCGGGAGCGGTTCGAAGGACCCCGCGCGCCACATGGTACGAACCGAACGGTGCACCCGGCGGGCAATTGCGCCGGCCCCATGTCACAACCCGGCGAATCGCTTGATCCGTACCCGGGTTTGCCGGAGGCTTCCAGCCTCACGGGACTTCTCGCGCGCCGATCGGGGCAACCGATCGTCCCGGGGGCGTGGGTGATCCGGTATCGGGGCACCCGTCAGGTGGGCATCGGGCGCGTGGGCACCCGGATTTCGGTTGGGGAGGGGCACGAATGAGTCTGGACGGTTGGAACCTGCCGCCGGTGCGCGACGGGCGGGCCGCGTCGGACGAACTGGACGCGCGGCGGCGCGGCACGGCGGCGTATCGGCAGGACCCGGAGCCCGGAGTGACGGTGCGTCAGGAGTTGGTGGGCGGCGTGCCGTGCACGTTCCTGGAGGTGCCCGATCCCGCGCTGACGCTGCTCTACTTCCATGGCGGCGGTTACCGGATGGGCGACGCCGCGGGTTGGTTGGGCTTCGGTTCGCGGATCACGCTCGCGGCGCGGGCCAGGGTGGTACTGGTGGAATACCGGCTCGCGCCGGAGGATCCGTTTCCGGCCGCGCTGCACGACGTGGCGGGCGTGTACGACGCGATCGTGGCGGCGGGCGAGGACGGCGACCTCGCCCCGTTCGTGGGCGGCGACTCGGCGGGCGGCGGGCTCGCGGCGGCGCTGACGGTCGCGGCCCGAGGCGCCCCGGTGCCGCTGCCGTCCGGCATGGTCCTGTTGTCCCCGTGGTTGGACCTGACCGTGACGAAGCCCACGTACGACTCGAACGCGTCCACCGACCAACTGATCTCGAAGAAGTCGCTGCGCGAGGCCGCCGAGATCTACCTGCAACTGCACGATCCGGGAGACCCGTTGGCGTCCCCGCTGTTCGCCGACCTGTCCGGGCTCCCGCCGGTGCTGCTCCTGGCCTCGTGCCACGAGGCGCTGCTCGGCGACGCCACCGCCTTCGCCGGCAGGGCGGCGACGGCCGGCGTCCCGGTCCAGGCCCACCTGGTCCCCGACGTCCCCCACGCCTGGCCCGCCATCGACCCGACCATGCCCGAATCCCAAGAGGCCATAGGCACCATCGCCCGCTTCCTCACCACCAGAGCCCTCGAAGCCTGACCGGCCTCCCGGCCTCGGGGCGCCACCAGTCGGCCCCGAGGCCGGTAGAACCCAACCATCCACACCCAACGCAACGGGTGGGCGGTTGGGCGAAAGACACCCGACGCACCCAATCCGCACCGGCAACCCGTCCACGAGACTCAGGACTCCCAACGAGGCCATGTGGCCACGAGCAAGGCATGATCGACCCCGTGAGCACCATCGAATACGTCCTCCCCCTCGTGGCGCACATCGAGAAGGACGACCCGCCGGCCCGAACCGACGCCCTGGAGGCCGCCGCGCGAGCGGTCCTGGTCCTGTTGGCGGACCCGAGGTCGACCGACCCCGAAGGCGAGTGGCACGACGTGGTCGAGGCCTGGCAGGGCCACCGCATCCGCAAGGTGGTTCGGCGGGCCCGGGGCGGCGAGTGGCGGCGGGCGAACACGCTGCCGGGGATCACGGTGGCCCGGCGTACGGCGGAGGTTCGGGTGTACCCGCCGATCCCGCTGGACGCGTGGCCCAAGGACCTGGCCAAGTTGCAGGTCTCCGGCACCGACCTGGACGAGCCCGCCGCACCGCCGCCCGCCGAGCCCGGGCAGCCGGTGTTGTGGCTGAACCCGGCGCTGGAGATGACCGCCGGCAAGGCCATGGCGCAGGTGGGGCACGGCAGCCACCTCGCGTGGCTGGGCCTGGACTCGGCCGGGCGCAAGGAGTGGGCGGCGCGCGACTTCGACCTCGCGGTGCGGACCGCGGCCCCGGCCGCGTGGCCCGCGTTGACCGCGAGCGGTCGGCCCGTCGTCCGGGACGCGGGCTTCACCGAGATCGCGCCGGGCTCCTGCACGGTGGTCGCGGACGTACCGTGGCCGCTGCGCTGAGCCGTGCCGTCGTGCGTGCGTCGGGCGGCGCTTGCCGACGTGTAGTCGAATGTGACGTTGCGTCATCACGCGTATCGATGGAGCGGGGGACGCTACTCCGAGGCGGCGTCGGATGATCCGTGTACGCTGCAACCGAGACCCGTACGTGACCGGATCGTCACTGCCCCAACTCCCGCGGCCCACTACGGTAGGTCACAGGCCGGGCCGACCACCCGGCTCCCGAGCCGCGTCCAGGACCCTCCCGGATCCGTCGGCGCATCCGATGGGGGACGGGTCGCCGAGCGTTCCGGGCATCCTGCCGCGCGAGTCGGGACACCATGGGCGAGGGGACTGCCGGCGCGTGACTCTTCAGGTGATCAAGGAAGATCTCCAGGGCTGGACCGTGCTGCACGTGCTCGGGGAGGTCGACTACGCGGTCGTGCCCGAGCTTCGCGAACACGTCAGACACGCGGTCGCCGACGGCGACCATCGGATCGTCCTCGAACTCACCGAAGTGGAATTCCTCGACTCCACCGGCATCGGCACGCTCGTCGCCGCCCGCCGCCTGCTCCGCTCCACCGGAGGCAGCCTGCGCCTGGTGATGCCCAGCAACAACGACCACCACGTCAACCGCGTCTTCACCGCGTTGGGCCTGCGCCGACTCTTCGACGTGCACCCCGACCTGGACGAGGCCCTGTGCGAGGACGCCCCGACGGACGAGGACCTGAGCGCCGCAGGTTGACCCGACGCCGCCGACGCGTCGCTCGGCCGAGCAGGTCGCGCAGACGCCGCGCCCGGCGCGCCGCGGTTCCGGGCGGATTCCGAGGGTTCTCCGGATCGTCCATCGACAGCAGAAAAGAGCCAGACCACCGCGAGTAGCCGCCGATACTCCGGCAGCCGGGCGCCTCGGCCGGTGTGAGGTCGAAGTGGCTCAGGAACAGCGGGACATCCAGGATCCCCGTCACCCGGCCCGACACATGTTCGGTGATCTCCGCGAGCTCGAACGCGCGGTCGCTGCGCCCCGAGTCCTCGAAGTCGACGACGCGTACCCGCACGCCGTCCCACAGGTAGTCGGCGAGGTCGCCGTCACCGGGCCCGAAGACCGCCGGGACCGGGATCCCCCCGTCGTCCGGGTCCGTCGCACTCCAGGAGTCGAGCCAGTCCAGCCCGTCCCGCACGGCGGCGGCCATCCTGTCGGGAGGTCACCGGCCGGTACGCCCGCCGATGGGGCGGTCGGTCCGGCCTACAACACCGCGCCCGCCGCTGTCAGGGTGGCGTCGGCTCCGGGGACGTGCGTCAGGCGCGCGGCGAAGGCGCGGTACGCGGCGGCGAGGGCCTCCCCGGGGACGCGGCGGTGGTCCAGGACGTCGGCGAACCATCGGGTGAAGTCGACGAACAGCGCGTGGTCGTCGACGAAGAGGGAGACCGCCAGCGCGTCGACCGCGGTCACCAGGCCGTCGCGCATCGTGGTGTCCGAGCGCTCGCCCTCGATCGGCACCAGCGCCGACATGCCCGCCGCCACCAGCGGTGTGCGCAGCAGGCCGACGCCGTCGTGCGCCGCGTCCGGGAGGTGGCGCAACCGCGGGGCCGGGGTGGTGACCGCGGGCCAGTCCGGGCCGGCCAGCGTGTCGGCGGCCCCTCGGGCGTCCGCCGCCCAGCCGTTCGCGCCGATCAGGCCCGCCCAGCGGCCGTCCGGGCCGAAGCCGGGGCCGCCGACCAGGACCGGTACCCCGACGCGGCGGGCCACCTCGACCATCGCCCGCGCGCCCGGCAGCGCGGTGGAGACCGTACAGCCGAGCGCGACCGAACCCGCCCCCGAATCCGGCAACATGCGGGCCAACTCGCCCGCGCCGGTGCCCGGTGGCAGGACCGTCGTGTCGATGCCGCGTACCCGCAACAGCGCGGCCAGGATCGTGGACGCGAGCCCGTGCCAGTCGCCCTGCGCGCAGCACACCACGACCCGGGCCTCGGATCGCGGTCGCGGCGTCGCGTCCGTGATCAGGTGCACGACACGACCGGCGACGTGCGAGGCGGAGTGTTCGCGCGCCACCGTCCACTCCCCGGTCGCCCACCGATCGCCCACCCCGCGCAGCGCCGGGATCACCAGGTCGGTCAGTACCCGATCGCCGGGCACGCCCTTGCCGAGCAGGTTCCGGACCAGGGTCAGTGCCTCGACCTCGTCCGCCTGTCCGAGGTAGGCGAGGAACAGGTCGAGTTCGTTGGAGACCACATGTGTCATTCGCCGTCCGGGTGTTCGGGTGGGATCGGGCCGTCGGGCTCGACCAGGTTCGGCAAGGTCTCGTCGTCGTCCCGGTAGGGGATGTGAATGCCCAGCAGGACCACGTCGTCCACGACGGGGGCGTCGCCCAGGTGTGCCATCAACCGTTGTTCGAGGCGTTCCACGAGCGCGTCCACCGGCATGCCCGCGCAGGACGCCAGGTCGTGCCGCAACGCCCGTACGCCGTAGGCTTCGCCGTCCGGATCGCGGGCCTCGGTCACCCCGTCGCTGTACAGGAGCAGCGTCGAGCCCGGCGCCAGCGGCAGTTCGTGCATCCCGAACACGGTGCCCGGAATGCCCGCGACCAGCGGATCGGTGAACTCCATCGCCTGCACCCGACCCGCCGGATCCATCCACAGCGGCGGCGGATGCCCGGCGCAGGTCAACCGGATCAGCGCCGAACCGTCCGGGTGCACCGAGCAGTCGCCGGTGATCGCGGTCAGCACGAGGGAGGGGTCGCCGAGGGTCAACTCCGCGTCCAGCAACGCCATGCGATGCGCGGGTGCGCAACCGGCGCTCGCCGCCGTACGCAGGATCAGCAACGATCGCGAGCTGAACATGCCCACGGGCGTGCCGCGTCCGCACACGTCGCCGACCGAGAACGCCCACGTACCGTCGACCGGGGTCGGGTGCACTGCGTAGAAGTCGCCGCCGAGGCCGTCGGTCAGCGAGACCGGCCGGTAGCGGGCCGCGATGCGTGCGCCGGGCACCTCCGGCAACGGGCCCGGCACCAGCGCCTGGGCCAACAGCATGGTGCGCCGGTCCTGTTCGACGTACAGGCGCGATGTGCGCACTGCGACGCCCACCCGCTCGGCGTAGTCGACGGCGAGCGAGATCTCCTCCTCGGTGAACGGGTCGGAGGTCGCCGAGCGCACGAACGTCAGCACGGAGGGCGCGTCGTCGTCGGTGGGCACCGGAACCACCAGCGCGCACCGGGCGTCCACCGCGATCAGGCCCGCGACCGCCTCGTCGGGCACCAGTCGGTGCAGCAACGCGCGGTCCATCAGCGGATGCAGTTCCTGGCGCCGGGTGCGCAGTACCCGACCCACTCCCGCCGGCGCCGTCCACGCGGTGCCCAGGCTGCTGGTCACCCGGGCGATCGGGGTGCCGGAGCCGGGTGCGTACGTCGTGCGCAGCCGGCCGTCCTCCATGCTGGGCACGGACAGCGCGACCCAGTCGGCCAGTTCGCCCGCGGGCAGCGTGGTGACCAGATCGGTGAGCCGGCGCGGATTGGTGGTCGCGGATAACACCCGGCCCGCCTCGGCGAGGAAGACCTTGCGCCTGCGCTCGGCCAACAGGGTGTCCTCGCGCCGCCGTTCGGCGGTGGTGTCCTGGACGTACCACACGTAGTGGCCGTCGCCCAGAACCGCGCGTCGGCCGCGCACGCGCCGGTCGTCCACCTCGCCGTGCCAGGCGGTCCCGGTCGCGGGCAGCGTGGGATAGGCGGTGCCCGGAAGGCATTCCGGCAGGAGCCGTGCGGCCGCGGCGTTGAGATAGCGCACGGTGCCCTCGGCTGTGAACACGACCACGCCGGTGTCGCTCTCGTCCAGCACCTCGGCGGGAGACCACGCCGGCGGCGCGGGCTCGTCCGGGGCACCCGGCGGTTTGAAGCCGTTGGTTCGTCGACGGGCGGTCGGCTCCTGCGTGTCGCTGCCCCGCTCGTCGCCGGAGGGGCGTTGTCCGGTCATGGCTACGGAATCCCTTGCGTCCGTGCGTTTCGAGCCGGCTCGCGTCGGCCCTCGCGCAACCTTCAAGGTACGACCGCGACGGCCGCCGATGTGTGGGTTCCAGCGGAATCACACCTATAGGGGAAGACGGTCCACGAGGGACCGACTCGGCGAGTAGGGTGCCGATGCGGTCTTGTTGTTTCGGGACGGATGTGGGGTTTCTCCCGAGACGTGCGAACCGTACCGAGCGGTCGTGCGGCGCGCGACCGAAACCGACACTTGATCAGGTGGAGTGCTCCATATGAGCCTTGACGATCTCCCACCGGACGACGTCGATCACACATCGTTCTCGGCCAGACCATGCGTCGTGCACGTCGCGCTGGAGGCCGACCTGGGCGGCACGGTGTCCGTGCACGGCGACATGGACATGACGGCGGCGCCGATGTTCCGGCAGGCGGTGGACCGCCTCGTCGACGAGGGCGCGCACAGCCTGCGGATCGACCTGACGGGTGTGCCGTTCATCGACTCGTCCGGTCTGGGCAGTCTGGTGTACGGCTACCGCCGCCTACGCGATCGCGACGGCGACATCGTGGTGTGCGGCGTCGGACCGCAACCCGCACGGGTGTTGCGGATCACCCATCTGGACCGCATCCTCCGGGTGGAATGCGCGACCGTGCACGCTACGCCGAACCGCTGAGCGGGGCCGCCGCGGATCCGGCCGCGGGCGCATCCTGTGACGGCGAAGTCGGTTGCTCCGAACGCGCGTTCGTGTCGCATGCGGATTCCGTCCCGGCTGCCGCGGTCGGCCGCGCCGATCCCCTCGCGGCCGTCCCGGCCGCCCGCGCCGGAGCCGACGCGGGCGGGCTCAGCGGCCCAGCCCGGCGTCCAACTCGCTCGCGGTTCGACTGCGGATCAGGTCGTTGACCGCCTCGCCCGGACCGACGTGCTCGAACAGCGTCGGCGGGTGGAAGGTGACGTACATCGTGCGCCGTCCGCCCACGCCGGCCGGAGCGGGGGAGGCGTGCAGCACGTCGGCCATGTGCACCGTCACGTCACCCGGATCGGTGGGCACCGCGAGATAGGGCAGGTCGGCCAGGTCCTCGGCCCTCGGCTGCGGACAGGTGCGGCCGTGCGAGCCCGGGATCGCCTCCAGGTAGCCGTTGTCGGCGCTGGAGCCGGTCAGTTGGATGCCGATCGCCACCGACGGGCACATGATGTGGTGGCCGCCGAGCCCGCAATCGGTGTGCCACGGGATGTTCGCCAGGCCCTTGAGTCGGCCGGGCGGCTTGAGCAGGACCGAGATGCCCTCCATCCGGTCGGTGGACGCGGCCAGGTCCGGGTGGATCAGCGTGGCCAGGCGGACCAGGCGCGGATCGCGCGCCAGCGCGCCGATCGGCGCCGAACGCTCGCTCGCGTAGACGATCCGGCACAACACCGGTTCGCCGTTCTCGCGCTCCGCCCACCAGGACCGGTCGTCGTCCGGGCGGGCCTCGGCCGCGAGCCGGTCCACCTCGGCCTCGAACGTGGCGATCTCGGCGGCGGAGAACACCCCGCGTACACGCATCACCCCGGTAGCCGTGAAGTGTTCGGCGAGTTCGCGGTCGGAGTGATCGAGCGTCAGTTCGGCGGCCGGGTCCACCTTTCGGCCCTGTCGGTCGAACACCTCGGTGCTGTGCGGGAGATAGATCTCGATGCCCTGATAGAGCGCCCGCAGCGCCGGTTCCCAGCGGAACAGGTCGACCAGGCTGCCGCGTTCGGTGTCCACGTCGCCCGCGATGGCCAGTGCCGCCGCGGTGCGCAGCAGGGTGACCAAATCGGTCCACGCGTCCGGGGACAACCGGATCACGCAGCCGGCGTCCGCGTCGATTCCCTCCACGATCCGCAACCGGGAGTCGTGCGGGCGATACGTCCACGCGCCGTCCCCGATCCGCATGCCGATCGGGTCGAGCCCGGCCAGGCCCGCCTCGGCCCGTCTGCCGTGCTCGCCGATGAGCAATCCGGGGACGATGTCCCGGTGGTACGTCTCCGCGTCGATCCGGTCGTGCCCGAGCATCCTCGCGACCTCCTGCGCTGTACGTTGCCGCGCAGTATGCCGGGCGAACGCGGTGGGTTACCAGAGCGTTTCGAGGTTTGCCCGAACGAGTGTCCGAGGCGGGCGGATCGCGCCGGGTGCGCCGCCGCGTTCGGGCAAATCACCTTGACGCACAAGGCGGGTGACGATTCGTCAGCTCCGGGTGACCGGGCGGGGACGAGCCGCCGACGATCGCGCGAGGACGGCTCGGCCCCGGACGGAGGCGGGACGAGGCGTCGGCTCCCGACGGGGCGCGGGACGAGGCGTGCACTCCGAGGCGGGCGTACGGCGACCCGTCAGCCCTCGTCGGGGCTCGCGTCCCGACGCACCCGGGCCACGTTCGGATACGCGCGGCGCAGGTGCACGGCCAACGCCTCGGCCGCCGCGCGTGGGTCGCGGGCCTCGATCGCGGCCAGGATCGCCCGGTGGTCCGCGCGCAACGCCCCGGTGTCCGGGCCCAGTTCGGCGACGGCGCGGCGCTGGTGCCGGCGTACCGTGTCGCGCAGCGCGCGCATGAAGGTGGCGACCAGCGCGTTCCCGGACAGTTCGGCGATCGCGGTGTGGAACTCGGTGTCCTGCTCGTTGAACCGCTCCGCCGACACATCCGGACCGTCCATCGCGGCCACGATCGTGCGCAGCCGGTCGAGATCGGCCTCGCTCGCGTGCCGCGCGGCGGCCTCGACCGCCCAGGACTCGATCAGCAGTCGGGTCTCCACCACATCGTCCACCGCGAAGTTGGCCAGGCCCAGGTGCAGGCCGAGGACGCCGGTCAGCGCCGGCCCGGCGGATCCGGCCAGGATCGCGCCCGCCTCCGGGCCACTGCCGGTGTTGGCGACCAGGACGCCCATCGCCTCCAGGACCCGCATCGCCTCGCGTACCGACGGGCGGCTGACCCCCAGCGCGGCGGCCAACGCGCGCTCGCCGGGCAACTTGTCGCCCGCGCGCAGTCGGCCGGTCGCGATCTGCTCCTCGATCTGCGCGACGACCTCCTCGAACGCGCGCACGCGCTTGACCGGGCGCCAGTCCGGACCGTCGTTCACTGGGAGGCTCCTCGGCGATTTCGGGGGTTTCGACTGGTTTCGGACGGCTTCGGCGGATCGACGGGTTACGTCGGAGCTTCGGGCTCGGGGACGCCGCCCGTGTCTTGTGGCACAGCATGACATGCCCTTAGCGTGTGCACACCACAGTGTGGTCAGACCACACGATTCGGCGTCGGACTCGGCGTCGGATTCCGCCTCGGACTCCTCCCAGGGCTTCGAGCCGGACCCGCCGATCCGCGAGGAGGCCGCCCGCATGCGCGTCGGGCTGTTCATCACCTGCGTGAACGACACGCTGTACCCCCGCACGGGCCGGGCCGTCGTGCGTCTTCTGGAGCGGCTGGGCTGCGCGGTGGACTTCCCGCTCGCCCAGACCTGTTGCGGACAGATGCACTGGAACAGCGGATACGGCACCCGCGTCGAGCCGATGGTCCGCCGGTTCGCGGACACCTTCGCGGGCTACGACGCGGTGGTCACCCCGTCCGGGTCGTGCGGCGCGATGATCCGGGACAACCACCCGCGCGCCGCCGCCCGGGCCGAGGACCCCACCCTCGCGGCCGATGTGGCCGCGGTGGTCCCGAAGGTGTACGACCTCACCGAGTTCATCGTGGACGTGCTCGGCGTCACCGACGTCGGCGCGTACTTCCCGCACAAGGTCGCCTACCACCCCACCTGCCACTCGCGCCGCCTGATGGGGCTCGGCGACCGTCCGACCGCGCTGCTGCGCGAGGTGCGCGGCCTGGAACTGCTCGGCCTGCCCGGCGAGGAGGAGTGCTGCGGCTTCGGCGGCACCTTCGCGGTCAAGAACCCGGACGTGTCCACGGCGATGGGCACCGACAAGGTTCGGCACGCGGCCGGCACCGGCGCCGAGGTGCTGTGCGCGGCGGACAACTCGTGCCTGATGCACATCGGCGGCCTGATGGACCGTCAGCGCACCGGGATGCGGGTCCTGCACCTCGCGGAAATCCTCGCCTCGACCGAGAAGGAGCCGGCATGAGCAAGGCCGTCCCGCCGACGGGCGCCACGTTCGTCGGCATGCCCCCCTTCCCCCGGGCCGCCCGGGCCGCCGTGGGCGACGCGCAACTGCGGCACAACCTGCGCAAGGCCACCCACACCATCCGTGACAAGCGGGCCCTGGTGGTCGAGGAACTCGACGACTGGGCCGAACTGCGCGCGGCCGGCGCGGCGATCAAGGACCGGACGCTGCGCCGACTCGACGAACACCTGCTCGCGGTCGAGGCGGCGGTCACCGCCGCCGGCGGCACCGTGCACTGGGCCGCCGACGCGGCCGAGGCGAACCGGATCGTCGCCGACCTGGTCAAGGCCACCGGCGAGACCGAGGTGGTCAAGGTCAAGTCGATGGTCACCCAGGAGATCGGGCTGAACGAGGCGCTCGCGGCCGAGGGCATCCGGGCCTACGAGACCGATCTGGCCGAACTGATCGTGCAACTGGGCGAGGACCTGCCGTCGCACATCCTGGTGCCCGCGATCCACCGCAACCGGGCCGAGATCCGGGAGATCTTCGTGCGCGAGATGGGCGAGTGGGGCGTCCCCGCGCCGGCCGGCCTGACCGACGACCCGGCCGCGCTCGCCGAGGCCGCGCGCCGCCACCTGCGCGAGCGCTTCCTGTCCGCGCGGGTCGCGGTCTCCGGCGCGAACTTCGTGGTCGCCGAGACCGGCACGCTCGTGGTGGTCGAGTCGGAAGGCAACGGGCGGATGTGCCTGACCCTGCCGGACACGCTGATCTCGGTGGTCGGCATCGAGAAGGTGGTGCCGACCTGGGCCGATCTCGAGGTGTTCCTGCAACTGCTCCCACGCAGTTCGACCGGTGAGCGGATGAACCCCTACACCTCGATGTGGACCGGGGTGACGCCCGGCGACGGGCCGCAGGACTTCCACCTGGTCCTGCTCGACAACGGCCGCACCGACGTGCTCGCGGACCGTACCGGCCGGCAGGCGCTGCGCTGCATCCGGTGCTCGGCCTGCCTGAACGTGTGCCCGGTGTACGAGCGCACCGGGGGACACGCGTACGGGTCGGTGTATCCCGGGCCGATCGGCGCGATCCTGGTGCCGCAGCTGCGCGGGATCGCCGGGCACCGGGTGGACGAGCAGACGGCGTCCCTGCCGTACGCCTCTTCGCTGTGCGGCGCGTGCTACGAGGTGTGCCCGGTCGCGATCGACATCCCCGAGGTGCTGGTTCATCTGCGTGAGCAGGTGGTCGAAGGCGGCGGCCACCGCGCCGAGCGGGCGGCGATGCGGGCGGCCGAGTGGGTGCTGGACGATCCGGGCCGGCTGCGCCGGGTACAGCGGGCCGCGTCCCGCTCGCGCAGGCTGATCCCCAAGCGGGCGCCCGGCCCGGGCGCGGCCTGGACGGACAGCCGGTCGATCCCGGCGGTGCCGGCGGAGTCGTTCCGGGACTGGTGGGTGCGGGAGCGGAGCGGTCCGGCGGGTCCGGTGCCTTCGTCGGCGCCGGGCGTCGAGGCGATCCCGGGCGTCGAGGCCGCTCCGGGTGGCGAGGTTGCTCCGGGCGTCGAGGCGGACGAGAGCGAGGGGGAGGGGCGATGAGTTCGCGCGAGGTGATTCTGGCCCGGGTACGGCGGGCGCTGGTGGACGTGCCGCGCGACGAGGTGTTCCCCGTGCCGCGCGACTACGCGCGGGCCCACGTGGTCGAGGGTGTGCTCGAACTGTTCGTCGAGCACCTGCGCGACTA
This sequence comes from Embleya sp. NPDC025285, assembly GCF_055558835.1. Taxonomy (NCBI): domain Bacteria; kingdom Bacillati; phylum Actinomycetota; class Actinomycetes; order Kitasatosporales; family Streptomycetaceae; genus Embleya; species Embleya sp. NPDC025285. The sequence continues at coordinate 118,450 of NZ_JBVHLU010000006.1, read as the reverse complement.
CCGGGCGATCGTGCACGAGGTCGCGGAGGGCGGGCTCGCGGATGCCGTCGCCGGCGCGGTCGAGCGACGCGGGGCCCACCGCGTGGTGACGCCGGCCGGGCTGCCGGCGGCGTGGACGGCCGGGTTGGCGGCGGGGGTGTGTGTACCGGATGGCTGGACGTACGGCCCGATCGGCGAATTGTCAGATGATCCTATAAATAACAGGCCGCTGTCGCTTTCTCCGACGGAAGCTCACCACCTCACGACCGCCGAGTTGGACGGTGCCGACGGCGTACTGACCGCGTCGGCCGTCGCGATCGCCGAGACCGGCACGATCGTGCTCGACGCCGGCCCCGGGCAGGGGCGGCGCGCGCTGACCCTGGTGCCGGACTGGCACCTGTGCGTGGTTCGGGCGCGGGACGTGGTCGCGTCGGTGCCGCAGGCGTTGGAGCGGCTGACCCCGGGCCGACCGCTGACCTGGATCTCCGGCCCGTCCGCGACCAGCGACATCGAACTGGACCGGGTCGAGGGTGTACACGGGCCCAGGACTCTCGAAGTCCTGATCGTGCGGTGATGTCCCGCCGATCATTTACAGTCCATAGGCGTGGCACCTGATACGAAGGCACTCGTCCGCTCGACCAAGAACCTGATGGAGATGGTCGACCTCCTGGGCAACACCAGCCCGCCCGAGGCATACGACGCGATCGCCGAGCAATTGGCGAACACCCGCCGACTCCTCGGCCAGTTGGCCGCGCCCGTACCGACCACCTTGTGCAACGAGCATCCGTACGGTCCGGTCGACGAGGATGCGCGGGACAAGTGTCTGTTCTGCGAGAACCGCAGGCGGCGTGGTCGGGCCCGGGACGCGGCCGACGCGCGGCCGCGCTCGGCGCCGTGCCCCAGGCACCCGGAGCGCGGGCTGCTCGCGTTGGGCGAGGTGTGTGCGCTGTGCGGGGGGCCGGAGGGCGGGTCGACACCGCGTCAGGGTGTGCCGAGTGTGCGCGATCCGCGTCCGGCTCCGCTGTCCGGTGCGCGGGGTGTGGACATGCGGCTGACCGTGCTCACCCGGCAGCTCGCCGCGATGGCGGGCGAGGCCGGCCGGGACGCGCGCGGCGAGGCGCTGCTCGCGGCGGCGGTCGATGTGCTCAAGGGCGCCCAGGGTCTGATCCAGGCGGCCAACGCGTTCACCGACGGGCGCGGCGACGAGGCGTACAACACGGCCACGCGGGCCGCCCGGGGCCTGCGGGCGACCGCCGCCGAGGTACTCGAAGACCTCTAGGACGGGGTTCGCCGGTCCTGCCGGTGCCGGTGCCGCGCCGGGTTTACGGCCGGGGTGGTCGGGCAGGCGGAGACCCGACCGTCGCAACCGTTCCGTACGGAGGGGTGTGCCCGCATGGCATCCGAGCTCGAGGGCTTGACCGTGGCATTCCTCGTCGCCCCCGAGGGCTTCGAGCAGGTGGAGCTGACCGAGCCGTGGCAGGCCGTGGAACGGGCCGGCGGATCACCCAAGCTGATCTCCACCAAGGCCGGCGAGGCGCAGGGCTTCGACCACTACGACCGGGGCGACACCTTCCACGTGGACGCCGGGATCGACGCGGTCGGGTCGGGCGACTTCGACGCGCTCGTGCTGCCCGGCGGGGTGGCAAACCCCGATTTCCTGCGGACCCAGCCCAAGGCGGTGGAGTTCGTCCGGCGCTTCTTCGCGGAGGGCAAGCCGGTCGCGGCGATCTGCCACGCGCTGTGGATCCTGGTCGAGGCCGACGTCGTGCGCGGGCGGCAGCTCACCTCCTGGCCGAGCCTGCGCACCGACTTGGAGAACGCGGGTGCCCTCTGGGTCGACGAGGCGGTGGTGGTGTGCACGGCGGGCACCAACACGCTGATCAGCTCCCGCAAGCCGGACGACCTGGCGGCGTTCGACAAGGCGCTGGTGACGGAATTCGCCCGGGCCGGGAAGAGCCGGTAGCGCACGGGTCCGCCCGGGCACGGCGGTGGGCGCTCAGGCCTCGTAGGTCGACGCGATCGGGTCGTGCCCGTTCCAGACCACGAACACGGACGAGGTCCGGCCACGGCTGACGAAGTCGACCCGGATCCATTGGTTGCCCGGCCACACCTTGACCGCCCACCCCGAGTTCGGCGTCGCGGCGATCAGGGTCGCGGTGGTGCCCTGGTAGCGGAACGAGGCCCGTCCGCCGCGCACCTCGAAACTCTGCACCGCGGCGACCGGCGGGCCCTCCCGGAGCCGGACCGGCGGCGCGGCCGGTGTCGTCGCGGCCTTGGGCGACGGCGGAGCCGAGGACGCGGACGGCGACGGGGACGACGAGGTCGGTGGCGGCGTGCGGTTGACGGCGGAGATCAGGTCCGGCTCCTCGGTACTCGGCACCGCGCCGGACGCCGTCGACGGGGTGTCCACCGGCGGCGGCGGTTCGTCCCCGGCGACCAGGGTCGGCGCCCGCGGCGGCTCGAACACGGTGTCGCGCAGCACGCTGCGCACGCCCCACCACGACAGCGCGACGGCCATCGCGGTGACCGCGAGCCACACCGATATCGACGTGATGGTCCTCCGCACGAGCCCTATCCTCTCGCCTGCGTTCCCGGCCCGGTGTTTCCCCTCCCGGGCCGGCCGGGGCTGAGAGTACGGGTACGGTTCCGAACCATGGCACAGGTGCTCGTGGTCGAGGACGATCAATTCGTACGTTCGGCGCTGATCCGATACCTCACGTCGTCCTCCCACGCGGTGCGCAGCGTCGGAACGGCCCTGGAGGCGTTGCGCGAAGTAGCCCTTTACCCGTTCGACGTGGTCATTCTGGACCTCGGCCTGCCGGACTTGGACGGATCCGAGGCGTTGAAGATGCTTCGCGGTATATCCGACGTCCCGGTGATCATCGCGACCGCCCGGGACGACGAGGCCGAGGTGGTCCGGCTGCTCAACGCGGGCGCCGACGACTACGTGACGAAGCCGTTCTCCGGGGAACACCTGGGCGCGCGGTTGTCCGCCGTGCTGCGCCGTGCGCGTGGGCGGACCACGGCGGACGTGTTCAGCGTCGGAGGTCTGCTCATCGACGTCCGGCGCCGGGAGGCACGGCTGGACGACCGGGAGCTGGAACTGACCCGACGCGAGTTCGACCTGCTGGCGTTCCTGGCCGCGCGGGCCGGGACGGTGGTGCCGCGCCGGGAGATCCTGGCCGAGGTGTGGGGCCAGTCGTACGGCGACGACCAGACCATCGACGTACACCTGTCCTGGCTGCGCCGAAAGCTGGGCGAGAAGGCGCGGGAGCCGAGGTATCTGCATACCGTGCGGGGTGTCGGGGTGAAACTGGAGCCGCCGGCGTGAGGCCCGGCCCGCGCGGGGGCGGGAAGGCCGGGCGGCGGGAGGATGCGGCGGATCGGGCCGGCGCGCCGGGTCGAGCGGGTGGCTCGGGTCGGGTCGGTGGTGCCGCGGGGCGGGAGGTGAAGCCGCCGCGGGCGCCGAAGGGCGTGCGGGGCACGCTTGTGCGTGTCTCGTTGGCGGTCACCACGATGGTCGCTCTCGCGTTCTTGATCCCGCTGGTCCTGGTGATCCGGGAGATCGCCGCGGACCGCACCTTCACCGACGCCGAGCGGCAGGCCGCCGCGCTGCAGCCGGCGCTGGTGATCACCACCGACCGGGCGACGCTGGAGCCGGCCATCGCGAGCGTGCCGGCCGGCTCCGGCGGCCGGATCGCGATCCATCTGCCGGACGGGTCGGTCCTGGGCCGGCCGCGCGCGAGCGAGCACAGCGTGGCCACCGCGCGCGAGTCGGCCCGTTCGTTCCGAGTCCGCGCGGGCGGCGGGTGGGCGCTGTTGCAACCGTTGTTGTTGGACCAGGGCAGAATCACCGTGATCGAGGTGTACGTCCCGGACGACGACCTGGAGCACGGCGTGAATACGGCCTGGCTGGTGCTCACCGGGGTGGCCGTGGTCCTGGTCGGCGGCTCGGTGGTGGTCGCCGACCGGCTCGGTGCGCAGGTGGTGCGCTCGGCCCGGGGGCTGGCCGTGGCGGCCCGCTCGTTGGGTACCGGCGACCTGGCGGCGCGGATCACACCCCAGGGGCCTTCCGAACTCCAGGAGGCCGCCACGTCGTTCAACACGATGGCGGATCGGGTCGAGCAACTGTTGGCCAACGAACGGGAGATGGCCGCCGACCTGTCGCATCGACTGCGTACGCCGCTGACCGCGCTGCGGTTGAACGCGGCGGCGCTGGGCGAGGACCCGGTGGCCGAGCAGACCCGCAACGCGGTGGCGCAGTTGGAGCGCGAGGTCGACGAACTGATTCGGACCGCACGGCGATCGAGCGCGTCCATCGAGGCGGTGGGCTGCGATGCGGCCGAAGTGGTGCGCGAGCGCATGGACTTCTGGTCCGCGTTGGCCGAGGACGAGGACCGACCGTGGCAACTGGTGGGCGCGGCCGAACCGGTGCGGGTCCCGGTGCCCCGGGGCGACCTGGCGGCCGGCTTGGACGCGATGTTGGGCAACGTGTTCCGGCACACCGAGGAGGGCGTGCCGTTCTCGGTGACCCTGCACTCGGGCCGTGACGCGGTGATCCTGCTGGTGGCCGACGGAGGGCCCGGGATCGCCGACCCGGTGAGCGCCCTGCGGCGCGGACACGGCCAGGGCGGTGACGGCTCGACCGGGCTCGGCCTGGACATCGTCCGGCGGCTCGCGGAGGCCACCGGCGGCGAGGTGGGATTGGGTCGCTCGGTACTGGGCGGCGCGGAGATCAGCGTGCGGCTGGGCGGGGGTACGACGGAGTCGGTCGTTCGGCGCAGCCGGCGGGCGGGCAAGAGCCGGCGCGGGCGACGGCGGCCGGGGGCGGGGTGAGGGGTTGCGGCGGTGCGGCGGTGCTGCGGTGCTGCGGTGCTCGTTCGGGTGGGTGGCGAAACGGGGATTTTCTCACTGTGAGTCACGGCGCGTGTGCCGGCCGGCACCTGGACCTTGATCCAACCTTATGTGGGCCTTAAACCCTTGCCTCGGGTCGAATCGGGTTGGGTGGACAGGTGTTCTTCGGCCACGGTTTTCACTAGCCTTCAGAACAGCGGTCCATTCGGAACCAACGGGACTCCCCCCTTTCCGAATGGCCCAGGCGCAGCCCAATCCCCCCCAGGGTCTGTAGCCGTTCGGGGATCTTGCATCCCCTGCCGCTCGTGTCCCCACCCCCACCCGGGGCACGACGGCAACCCGACCCGAGAGCGAAAACTCTCGGGTCGGGTCTTTTTTGTTGGGCTGTTTGTTGGGCGACTTCGTCGCCGGCTCGCGAGGCGCCGCTTTTTCTTTCCTCCGCTTCGCTCCTCCAAGAAAAAGCGGCGCCTCGCTCGGGACGGTGTGTCCCTCCGCTTCGCTCCGGGCCACACCGTCCACACCTGCGGCTCCGCCGCTCTCCGCGCTTCGCGCGTCGATCACTGGGGTGGGGGTGGGTCGGGGGCGCTGACGCGCCGGGGGGTGGGCGGGGGCGGGGTGTCTGGGTGGGGGCGGAAGTGGAACGTAATTTGGGCGCAATTTTGCGGGCTGCTTGCGCGCCGGAGGGGTGGCGTGGCTCGTTTCGGGCCGCCGGCCAGCGCGGTCTCGGGGGTCGTGGCACGCAAGCGTCGACAGCGCGTGGCGGTCGATCGCGCGGGGTCGTGTCCCGGGTGCGCTCGGCCGGGATCGGAGCGTTGACGGGTCCGTAACGCGTCTGTAACTCTGATTTCGCGCACTGCAAAAAGTTCACAGATTGTTGGGAACTTGCGGCCTAGAGCCGCAAATTTCGATCCGTGACCCGAACGCGCCGGTTTCCCGGCGGCGTTCCCCACCGCCGGCGGGACCGGCTTCACCGGCACCGCGATCCGGTCGACCACATGCCGACCCGGCCTTCGGCCTGCCCCGGCACGCACCGGCCCGCTCTCCGACCACGCCCGGCTCCTCCCGTACCTCCCGTGCACGTCCCCCGCGAGAGAACCGAACAGAGGAATGCGATGAGGCCACCCATCCCGAAATCCGCCGGCGCCACACTGGCGACCGGTCTGCTCGCGCTCGCCGTCGCCGTCGGGCCCGCCGGCGCCGCGACGTCCGCCGGGTCGGGCGACCGGGGCCGGGTCGCGAGCACCGATGTCGCAGCCGTCGCCGACGGCGACCAGGACACCTACTGGCAGGGCACCGGCTCGAAGTTCCCCCAGGCCGTCCAGGTCGATCGAGGCCGCAGCACGAGCATCGACGGCGTCGTACTCAAGCTGCCCCAGGGCTGGGCCGCGCGCAGTCAGACGCTGGCAGTGCAGGGCAGCGAGGACGGCACGAGCTTCAAGACCATCGTCGGCCGGGCGACCTACAGCTTCGAGCCCGCCTCGGCAAACACCGTCCGGATCCGCTTCCCGGCCACCCAGGCCAGATTCGTCCGGCTCGACGTCACCGGCAACAGCAAGGCGCCCGCCGCGCAGCTCGCCGAACTCGGCGTCGAGACCGCGGCCGACTCGACGACCAACCTCGCCCGCGCCGGGACCCTGACCGCGAGCAGCGCCAACGCGCCATATACGGCGGCCAAGGCCGGCGACGGCGATCAGGCGAGCTACTGGGAGAGCGCCAACAACGCGCTGCCGCAATGGATCCGGGCCGATCTCGGCGCCTCGGTCGGGGTGAACAAGGTGGTGCTCAAGCTGCCCGTCGGGTGGGAGCGCCGGACCCAGACCCTCTCCCTCCAGGGCAGCACCGACGGGACGACCTTCACCGACATCCTCGCCTCGGCCGGTCGGGTCTTCGACCCGGCGAGCGGCAACACCGTCACGCTCGCGTTCGACACGGTGACCACCCGCTACCTGCGGGTCGAGGTGATCGCCAACACCGGATGGCCGGCCGCCCAGGTGGCCGAGTTCGAGGTCTACGGCCCGACCACGGGCGACACCCAGGCACCCACGGCGCCGACCGCACTGGCCTACACCCAGCCGGCCACCGGCCGGATCCGGCTCACCTGGGCCGCCGCGACCGACAACGTCGGGGTCACCGGCTACGACGTGTACGCCGACGGCGTGCTGCGCAGCACCGTCGCCGCCGGCACGCTCGAATACACCGACAGCCTGCCGGACACCGCGACGGTGACCTATCACGTGGTCGCCCGGGACGCCGCCGGCAACAGTTCGCCGAACAGCAACCAGGTGACCCGTATCGGATCCGGCGGCGGCACCGGCACGAACCTGGCCGTCGGCAAGCCGATCACCGCGTCCTCCACGACGCAGAACTTCGTCGCCACGAACGCCAACGACGACAGCGTGAGCACCTACTGGGAGGGCAACACCTACCCGAACACGCTGACCGTGGCGCTGGGTTCGAACGCGGATGTCCAAGCCGTGGTGGTCCGACTCGACCCGGATCCGGTATGGGGCCCACGCACCCAGACCATCGAGGTGCTCGGTCGGGAACAGAGCGCCGCCGGCTTCACCACCTTGGCCCCGGCGGCCGTCCGCGCCTTCGCGCCGGGCGCCGGCGGCAACACCGTGAGCATCCCGGTCACCGGCCGGGTCGCCGACCTGCGCCTGCGGATCACCACCAACTCCGGTGCGCCGGGCGGTCAGGTCGCGGAGTTCCAGGTGATCGGCGTGCCCGCGCCCAACCCCGACCTGACCGTCACCGCGCTGACCGCGAGCCCCGTCGCACCGGTGGAGACCGACGCGATCACGCTGTCCGCGACGGTGAAGAACATCGGTCCGGTCGCGGCCGGCGCCACCGCCGTGAACTTCCGACTCGGTGACACCCCGGCCGGCACCGCCCAGGTGGGCGCGCTCGCCGCCGGTGCCACCACCACGGTGTCCACCACCATCGGCACCCGTCCCGCCGGCAGCTACGCCCCGAGTGCCAGGGTCGACGAGGCCAACGCGGTGATCGAACAGAACGAGACCAACAACGCCTACAGCGCGCCCGCTCCGCTCGTGGTCACTCCCGTGGCCAGTTCCGACCTGATCGCCTCGGCCGTCGAGTGGACCCCGGACAACCCGGCCGCCGGCAACGCGGTCGCCTTCACCGTCACGCTCGAGAACCAGGGCACCATCGCGAGCGCGCCCGGTGCCCACCCGGTCACGCTGACCCTGATCGACGCCGCCGGCGCCGTGGTCCGCACCCTCACCGGCTCGTACACCGGCGTGCTCGCCCCCGGTGCGAGCAGCCCCCCGATCTCGCTGGGCGGTTGGCCGGCCGCGGACGGAACGTACGTCGTCAAGACGGTGATCGCCGCCGATGCCAACGAACTCCCGGTCAAGCAGGCGGACAACACGAGTACCCGGCCGCTGTTCGTGGGCCGAGGCGCACACCTGCCCTATGACATGTACGAGGCCGAGGACGGCCTCCTGGCCGGCGGCGCGGCGGTGATCGGACCGAACCGGGTGATCGGCGATCCGGCCGGCGAGGCGTCCGGTCGCAAGGCGGTCACCCTCGCATCGACCGGCAGTTCGGTCGAGTTCACCACCCGTGCGAGCACCAACACCCTGGTCACCCGGTTCTCCATCCCGGACGCCCCGGGCGGCGGCGGCATCGACGCGACACTCGACGTGTACGTGGACGGCATCTTCCTCAAGGCCATCGCGCTCACCTCGAAGTACGCCTGGCTGTACGGCAACGAGGCGGCTCCCGGCAACTCGCCCGGTGCCGGCGGTCCCCGGCACATCTACGACGAGGCCAACATCATGCTCGGGACCACCGTCCCGAAGGGCAGCCGGATCAAACTCCAGAAGAACGCGGCCAACACCAGCGACTACACCATCGACTTCGTCAACCTGGAGCAGGTCGCGCCGATCGCCAATCCGAACCCGGCGACCTACGTCGTCCCGGCCGGCTTCACCCATCAGGACGTGCAGAACGCCCTCGACCGGGTCCGGATGGACCCCGGTGGCACGCTGGTCGGCGTCTACCTGCCGCCCGGCACATACCCGACCGCGAGCAAGTTCCAGGTGTACGGCAAAGCGGTCAAGGTGACCGGAGCGGGTCCCTGGTTCACCAGGTTCGAGGCTCCCACGACCCAGGAGAACACCGACGTCGGGTTCCGCGCCGAGGCGTCCGCGAACGGCTCCTCGTTCACCGGCTTCGCCTACTTCGGCAACTACACGTCGCGGATCGACGGGCCGGGCAAGGTGTTCGACTTCGCGAACGTGTCGAACATCCTGATCGACGACGTCTGGAACGAACACACCGTCTGCCTGTACTGGGGCGCCAACACCGACAACGTCACGATTCGCGACAGCCGGATCCGGGACACCTTCGCCGACGGCGTGAACATGACCAACGGCAGCACCGACAACCACCTCGACAACATCGAGGCCCGCTCGACCGGGGACGACAGCTTCGCGCTGTTCTCCGCGATCGACGCCGGCGGCGCGGACGAGAAGAACAACGTGTACGAGAACCTGACCGCGATGCTGACCTGGCGTGCGGCCGGCATCGCGGTCTACGGCGGCTACGCCAACACGTTCCGCAACATCCGGATCGCGGACACCCTCGTCTACTCCGGCATCACCATCAGCTCACTCGACTTCGGCTATCCGATGAACGGCTTCGGTACCGAGCCGACCAACTTCCGAAACATCTCCATCGTCCGCGCGGGCGGCCACTTCTGGAACGGGCAGGTCTTCCCGGCGATCTGGGTCTTCTCCGCCTCGAAGATCTTCCAGGGCATCCGGGTGAGCGACGTGGACATCGTCGACCCGACCTACGGCGGGATCATGTTCCAGACCAACTATGTCGGCGGACAACCGCAATTCCCGGTCAAGGACACCATCTTCGACAACATCTCGATCACCGGCGCACACCGCAGCGGCGACGCCTACGACGCCAAGTCCGGCTTCGGCATCTGGGCCAACGAGCTTCCCGAACCGGGCCAGGGCCCGGCGGTCGGCTCGGTCACCTTCAACGGTCTGCGGATGAGCGACAACGCGCAGAACATCCGCAACACGACGTCGACCTTCACCATCACCGTCAACCCCTGACCCGACGGTCGCCGCCCGCGCCCCGCCGGGCGGGCGGCGACCACGCGGCCGGTCAGGGCCTAGATCGCGCCGACCTTGGTCAGGAACGCCTTCGTCTTCTCCGGGTCGTAGAAGAACTCCTCGAACTCCACCGGGTTGTCGAAGGCGCTCATGATCGCGTCGCACACGGCGGGGCAGGTGTTGCCGGCGCCCATCAGCATCTGGACGTGCTCCGGGGGGACGCCGAGCAGTGAGGTGGAGAACTTGACGCCGTGGCGCGCGCGGGACCAGAACGTGTCGAAGAGCGATTGCATCCACGCCGCGTCGAAGGGGCGATCGCCGTGCGCCACGATCGCGTCGAGGTACAGGTCGGCGGCTCGCGCGGCGTTGTTGGATCCCTGGCCGCTGAGCGGGTCGTTGGTGACCAGTACGTCGCCGATGCCCAAGGCCAGCCCACCGGAAGGAAGTTCGCCGACCGGCTTGCGCACGATGGGCGAGAAGCCGCCGCTGAGCACGCACATCGGATCGGTGAGTTCGGCGCGGCTGATCCGGTCGTGGTCCCACGGCGCGAACCGCCGGACCAGGTCCAGCATCAGTGCCCAGTGCGTGTCCGGGTCGCGCACGTCGCGGAACACGTCGAGCGGACCGCCCGGTACCGCCTCCAGCAGGATGATGTCGCACGGGCCGGACAAGGTCAGGCCCGGGAACATGATGATCTCGCCGGCCCCGGGGATCCCGTTGACATGCAGCGCGTCGTGGCCCACCTCCGGTCGCGGGGTCGCGCCGTGGAAGTACGCGACCGCCAACTGGCGTTGCGGCGTGGTGAATTCGGACTTCTCATGGTCGCGGTCGAACATCGACACCAGTTCGCCCTTGCCGGCGGCCACCACGACCAGGTCGTAGTTGCGGGTGTACCAGTCGATGTCGGACACCGCGACCGGGTGCACCACGAGGTTGCCGCCGCGCGCCACGAACAGCTCCATCCACGCGGGCATCTTCATCCGTTGGTCGACCGACTGGGCGCCGCCCATCTCGCCCAGCCAGTTCACCACCGGCGTGCCGTCCGGGCCGGGAATGGTGAACCCGGCCCGGGGTATCGGCGGCACCAGGTCGGCCCACAGGTCCAGGCCGTGCGGCTGTTCCAGCGCGATCGTGGACGGCATCATGATCTGGGTCGAGGTCACCCGCCCCGCGCGGATCTCGTCGGGGGTCCGCTCGGTCATCACGGTCACGTCGTAGCCGTGGGCCAGCAACCCCAGGCCGAGTTGGAGCCCGGATTGGCCGGCACCGACGATGAGGATCCTGCGCATGGCTGACGTCCCTTCCCCTGATCGAGTCGGAAGCATCGTATGGCTCGCGCTGCGTGTTCACCGGAGTACAGATCAAGAAGTCCGGCGCGGAGGAGAGCCGCGCACGAGCCCTACATGAACGAGGACTCCGCCGTCAGTCCCGACTCCTGGTCCGCGCCCGTGACGATGGGTTGACAGTTGCCCCACCCGACCCCGCCGCCCACCGGGTCGGTGACCCGCACCACCGTGTCCCGGATCTGGTGCAGCCGGCGGGCCTGTTCGGGCGTCGAGCAGTCCGCGATCCGCTCGCCCTCCACATGCAGTTCGCCGCGCCACTCGCCGTGGTGTCGCCCGTCCAGACCGAAGTACAGGCCCGCGCCGAGGTGGAAGCCGGTCGCCGAGACCACCTCGATCTCCAGCGGCCTGGCCGACCCGTCGGCCATCGTCGCGTGCAGCCGGCCGCCGCGCAGCCGCCGATTGACCGGGTCGTAGCTCAAGTTCGGTACCAGGTCCGCCCAGGCGTCCACGCGCCCGTCCGGGTGCTCGACCCCGCCCATCACCCGCTTCTGCACGAACCCGGGTGCCCGGGTGATCTGGTAGTGCAGGAACAGGGCGTAGCGGCTGCCGTCCTGACGTTCCATCAGGATCGGCGCCCAGATCATCCGGAACGATGTCGACGCGGGCATCCCGGTCGGCTCCAGGTCGGTTGCGGGCGTGCCCACGTCGTACCGGGTGCCCCACGAGTGGTCGCGGGTGGATACCCACGTGTCAGGGGTGATCTCGGTGCGTTCTCCGTCCACTTCGACCCAGCCGGACGCGACTCCCGTCTGGTGGTAGCGCACCAGGTCGGCGGTGGTGCGATAGGAGCGGCGGTTGTGGGTGCGGTCCTCGCAGACCGCCGGGACGACCGCCTCGAAGGTCCAGTCGAACGCGATCGGTTGGGCCGCGTTCGCCTCCAACACGAAGCGCACCACCTTGAGCGGTTCGACCACCTCGTACCGGATCGGTCCCACCGTGGTGGTGTGCGGCTCGGGGGCCAAGCGGCGTGAGCCGCGTACCGTGAGCTGCTCGACGCCGCGGGAGACGCCCGCGTAACCGTCCATCACGTTGCGGTTCGCGTACTTGCCCAGTCCGAAGCCCAGTTGCAGGCTGCCGTCCCGGGCCGCGGCCATCGCGCAGACCTTCTCGGTCCACGACGGGTCCGTCGTGGCCACCGTCGCGAACGTCTCGGCGACCTGGTGGTGAAAGCCTTCGTCGGCCGCGGTGAGCGGCCCGATCGGGTTGGTCACGAATCCTCCGTCGATCTGCGTCGCGCCCCGGACACCGGGACGCTGCCGGATTCTCCGCCGGACCTCGCCAACAGGCCAGAGTCTTGACCTGTGACAGAGAACCTGTTTTCGTCATGCCGTCACGCGAGCTCTCGCGTGGGCGACACACGTGGGCGACACACCAGGGGAGCGCCGCATGGAACGTGTCCCGATCGACGGACCACTCGCCGGCGTGCGCGTCGTGGACCTGTCCACGGCCGCCACCGGCCCGTACGCGGTGACCCTGCTCGCCGATCAGGGCGCCGAGGTGATCAAGGTCGAGCGTCCCGGGATCGGCGACATCTCGCGCTGGATCGGCACCGCGACCGGAGGCATCAGCGCGCTTTACCAGATGTGCAACCGCGGCAAGCGCTGCGTCGGCGTCGACCTGCGCACCGACGAGGGCCGCGACCTGGTGCGCGCGCTGATCGCCCGGGCCGACGTGGTGGTGCAGAACTGGCGGCCCGGCGTGGCCGAACGGCTCGGCCTGGGTTACGCCGACGTGCGGCGGGACGATCTCGTGTACTGCTCGATCTCCGGCTTCGGGGCGCACGGGCCCTACGCCGGCAAGGGCGCCTACGACACGGTGATCCAGGCGTACGGCGGGATCGCGGAGAACCAGAAGGACCCGGAGAGCGGGCGTCCGAGGTTCTCGAACCAGGCCCTCGCCGACAAGGTCACCGCGCTCACCGCCGCGCAGGCGCTCACCGCGGCCCTGTTCGCCCGCGAGCGCGGGCGCGGCGGCCAGCACCTCGAACTGTCCATGCTGGACGCGGTGATCTCGTTCATGTGGGTCGACTCGGCCGGCAACGACGTGCTGCGCGACGGCGACGGCAGCCAGCCGGGCAGCTTCGTCGCGGACGTGCGTCCGTACGCGTTCGTGGACGGGTGGGGCATCGCCACGCCCACGTCGGACGCGGACTTCGCCGGCATGTGTCGCGCGTTCGGCGTGGAGGGGTACGACGACCCGCGCGTGGCCACGATCGCCGAGCGTCGGCGCAACCGCGAGGTCGGCCACGCGCTGGTGACCCGCTGCCACGAGGTCGCGACCAAACTCACCGTCGCCGAGGGCATCGCCCGGCTGGAGGCGGAGAACGTGCCGTGCGGGGTGGTCCGGGGCCCCGGCGACCTCGCGGCCGACCCGCACATCGCCGCCATCGGGCTGCTGGAGGACGACGTGCACCCGACCGCGGGGCGGCTGCGGCAGCCGCGGCATCCGGCGCTGTTCGGCGGCACGCCCGGGCGGCTGGGCGCGCCGGCTCCGGTGCTCGGGGCCGACACCGACGCGATCCTGGGCGAACTCGGTCTCGGCATGGAGCGCGTCGCGGAGTTGCGGGCGGCGGGGGTCGTCTGCTGAGGCAGTGGCCTGCGGCCCGGTCGTCCTCGAACGCCGGACGGGCTGGTTCGGCTTGCGGCCGGCTCGGCGGCTGCGGTTGGGGGTGGCCGGCGCTTCCTTGTCCTCAAGCGCCGGACGGGCTGATTTGGCCGGCTCGTGGCCGGCGGCTGCGATGTGCGGATGGCCGGCGTTGCTTTGTCCTCAAGCGCCGGACGGGCTGGAGTTTGGTTGCCCCGGGGTTCGGTGGTTGTGGTGTGCGGATGGCCGGCGTTGCTTTGTTCTCAAGCGCTGGGCGGGCTGGAGTTTGGTTGCCCCGGGGTTCGGTGGTTGTGGTGTGCGGATGGCCGGCGTTGCTTTGTTCTCAAGCGCTGGGCGGGCTGGAGTTTGGT
>NZ_JBVHLU010000006.1:103939-104119 GCF_055558835.1 Embleya sp. NPDC025285 | reverse complement strand
TTGCCCCGGGGTTCGGTGGTTGTGGTGTGCGGATGGCCGGCGTTGCTTTGTTCTCAAGCGCTGGGCGGGCTGGAGTTCGGTTGCCCGGGGTTCGGTGGTTGTGGTGTGCGGATGGCCGGCGTTGCTTTGTTCTCAAGCGCTGGGCGGGCTGGAGTTCGGTTGCCCGGGGTTCGGTGGTTG